>NZ_JBTRWP010000009.1:0-70946 GCF_054609335.1 Acidiferrobacter sp.
TACGACGGGCATACTCCGCCCGTTCGGCCTCATTCATGCTGGCGGTCTCTAAGACTGCGGCGAACTTCTCCGCAGAGGACCATGACTTCTGAGTCTTTCGAGGGGACACAAGGGCTCCTGAGGCGTGTAACTCTTTGCGCCAATTATAGAGCGTACTCTCCCCGATCCCGGTATCGCGAGCGAGCTTGGCTAACGAGATCCCGTCGGCATCCATAAGCCTACGACAAACCGCTTCTTTTCGTTCCGATGCGTAAGTGGCCATGTGACTCTCTTTTTGCCACCCCCTGAGGATGGATTTCTAGGAAAAACCATACGACAACTATGCTGAAACTATGCTGACACAGGGGGTTGAGAGTGTCACTCATGTTCTCTCGCCCTGAATGACCGCACGGAAGTCAGCGCGCTTTCGCGCCCGGCCAGGGAACAGCCGGTATCCTCCCGATTACCGAGAGACGTTCGCTTTTTCCGTATTCCTATACCCGCAACGCCCACAGCGTTCCTTGCGGTTCGCCTGCCGTTTCCGGCGGCCTTACGGGCTTACCCTGTTCCCCTTGCCTGTCAGAGCGGGGTGGACCCCTCCTTTTCGCCGGCAGCGCACTGTCCACGATGGCCCATGGGGTAAGGACCATACCTTGCTGCATACCCTTTTGGTTCAAGCGCTGCGCGCCAAGGAGAGCGCAAGCGAGGGCGCGTAGTCCGCGGGAGGCGTAGGTCCGGGCGGGTGGCCGTAGGCCACCTGCAAGGACATCGATACGCCGTCCAGTTATTGTGGGCGAGCCTGTTGTGCGCCAGAAAAGCGCACGGCTCGCCCGCAGGACGGCCGCGGCATCTCGTAGCGGAGCGAAGAGATCATGAGTTGCGCCGAGATCGAGGGCGCGATGGAGACTTGGACGTCCCATCGCGCATACCGAGAGCCGGCGCACGCTTGCCTATCAGCACTTTTGGCTTGTCAAACCTAACGGCGTTTATTAGAGGTTCACCTCTGTTGGTCGTACCCGCTCGTCCCTAGCCCCTCTCCGCCTAGTGCTGGCAGATTCCGCCTCCCCTCGCGGGTTGACGTACCGATTTCTCGGCGGTTACATTGTCCCCAGAGCTTCACACCGAGCCGTTACCGGCTCCGCATGTCTGGGTGGGGAACGGTTGATAGAGCAACCGGTTTCATCAGGCCGTCCTTGTCCTGTGAAACAGACACGCAAGCGGCTTCCAGGTCGCACCCCCCACTGATTCTTTAATTCATCGAAATTGTTCTCAGCGTCCGCGCGGTCGCGGTAGAGTTGCGCCAGCGTACGCACCTCATAGGCGGTGGAGGTCACTAGGACCGCATACTCATAGGCGGCGGCTGTCGCTCGGCTTTCGATGAAGGCCAAGGTCCTCTGCGGGTCGTCTTGGGCGGCTATGAGCACGTCGCCCTTAATCTGGCGACGAAGAACGGTGACGCGCCGGGGCCGGCTCCAGCCGGAGAGTTGGAGGGTGTCTTCCCGGCCTTGCCACCCCTGACCGGCCTTCTCCCAATCGGGGTGCGCAAAGAGACGGGTCACAAGGCGACGCACGTTCTTCGTAAGCCGTAATTTCGTGAGATACGGCTGATGGCGGGCTTCGGCCTCGCGCAGCACGGATTCATTGCCATAGGCGATGTCGCCGCGCAACAGGGCCGGACGTTCGGAGGTCGGTAAGGCATCGAGCCAGGCCCAGATGCCCGGCATGCTGTGAAGCGGCGCACTCGCGTTACCCGGCATCACCTCGACACCTAAGGCGAGCCGGGTGTTGGCCATCAAGGCGCTGTGGTAACTGTGTAAAGGACGCCCCGGCTTGTGGGGGTTGTAGCCTACCACCGCGCCCTCTTGTTTCCCGTAGAGACATTTCACCGTGGTATCGAGATCCAAGATCCACGGGGTACTCAATAACGCCAGGGTGGTCTTCGCGAGATGCCGGTCGAGCCACGCCAACCCCGCCGACTCATCGATGCGCATGAGAGCCCTACGGGCGGCATCTTCCGACACGAGCCTGTCGACCCCGAGCAGTTCCGGGTGGATCGTGTCCTCGCGGATGCCGGTGATGTGCGCGTACCGGTGATGGTCGGCGAGAATGGAGAGCAGGAAAGTCGCGAGCACCGCGCGCTTGTCGGGGGCGTTGTTGCTGATGTAGTGAAGCGGGCAGTCCTTCACCCACGCATCGAACACGCCGCTCACCTTCAGGAAGTCGATGAAGAAGGGCAATTGCCCGAGTGGCGTGACCGCGGCCGTCGGATCCCACTCGACATGGATGCGGCCCCCGAAGGTATCCACTGCGACCGGTTTTTGGGCCTTCAGGGTCTTCCGTTTGGCTTCACCCATAGGGGGAGTCCTCCGCGCTCATCAAAACCGCCGCAAACCGGCGTCTGGATTAGCTTTGACCGGCTAGGGGGTGAAGTCAATTGCGGTTTTTAGGTTCTAAGCTCGTCGCCAGGAAAAAGGAAGAAACTCTTGGCGACTGGCAAGCGGCACTGGCCGATACGGCGGCTGTAGAGGCTGCTGAGCGCGCGCGATGCGGGGAGTGGGGGTTGTTGGGGGGCCGCGCTCCTGTTCGGGCTGGTGGTGGCCGTGGCGGGCGGCTGGGTCGGCTACCAGATGGCTCCCCAGACGTGGCCGGCTGCGGCACCACCTGCCGCTATGTGGCGTTTTCCGAAACGCGATCTCAATGAGTACGCATGGCCCGCAACCGCCGCGCGGGTCGCACAGAGATGCGCCGCGGGGGATGTCTGTCTGGAACTACGGCGCCGCTGACCGTTACAAAAAGACGGACGGACTCACATGAAAGCGGCGCGCGAGCTTCCGGGCAATGTTTTTACTGATCGCCCGGCGGCCGTTCAGGATATCGGAAATACGCCCTTGCGGGGCGCAATCCGCGAGATCGTCTTGCTTTAGGGTGTGCTGATCCATCAAAAAACGCAGCACCTCTTTGGGTTCCGCCTCGGGGATAACGACGTGTTCATCCTCATAGGCCGCCACTTGGTCGCCGAGGTAGTCGAGCACGTCGGCCAAGGGATGGTTCTCGTCGCCGCTGATAGCGCCCAGCAACACGTCGATGACGGCGCGCGCCCGCGCGTACTCGTCTTCGGTGCGCACGGCCGTTACGCCGATCACCTTTTTGAAGGGCTCCCAGGCCCGCAGAATGGCTTGCGCCTCGGGCATCGCCTTGTGCATATACGTCATCAGTGCCTCCTGGACGGCTTCCATCCGCCTCGGTCATATTCAGCGTGGGTCAGGACGTGTCGGATATAGACCTTCTGCCGGTTATAGTGAATCGCCGCGACTAGCCGATACTTGTTCCCGCCGATATTGAAGACCGTAAGCCCCTCCACAAAATCCGCACCGGCAAACGTCCTGCGCAGATCGTTGAAGTCCGCGAACACCTCCATCTTGACGAGATGATACCAAGCGCTCAGCGGGCTTTCGGCGTCCGGATGCTTTGTCCAAAAGTCCACCAGGATAGGTTTGGCGATCACGTGCATGGATCAGAGTATACCAATACGGTATGCGCCCGTATACCCCTCATTTTTCTTCCATGGTGGGGTTTGGGTTTGGGTTTGGGTTTGGGTTTGGGTTTGGGTTTGGGTTTGGGTTTGGGTTTGGGTTTGGGTTTGGGTTTGGGTTTGGGTTTGGGTTTGGGTTTGCCTTACCCCGCCAGAAAGGCGGGGGCATCCGGTAATATCATTGGAGACAAGGAAGGGGCCACTCAAGCCCCCTTCCCTTGGCTCCTTCCTAGGAGTCTCCTAAAGGAGACTCCTAAAGAATTCCGGCTCCTCAGCAGAATCTGTGGGTGAGCTCTGGCTCCGGTAACGCGCCAAGCTTATGATAAAGCATGATCTTTATGGCTTTTGGGGTGCGAAATCCATTAGGACGTCCTGATACTCGCCTTCAGTTTGTTGTTCAGGCCTTCAACGGCCCCGAGAGAGACCTCGTCGCGGGCCGCGAACCAGTTCAAGATGAGCGGCTTGTGCACACGGATCATGCGCGCGATCTTCTTCATTGGTTCCAAGCGCGAACGCATCACCTTCGTGCACCATTGGTCCATGAACTTCTCCGCCCATGCCGGCGAGACATACTCCCAAAACATCTGGAGCTCTTCCTTGAGCAGATAGGCCCGTAGGGACTTCAAGTTGTACGAGAGCAGATCCTTCAGCTTGACCGCTTGGTTCTCGGTCAAGTTCTCGGGGTGCTTTAAGAGGCACCAGCGCGCGTGCGTCAGGATCACCTTCGTCCCGGGGGTGAGGCGTTTCAGGGCGCGCGTCTCCTGCGTACGCACCTCGTCGATCGCCTTGTTCATCTTGGCGGCGATGTGATAGCGATCCAGGATGTTCAGGGCGTTGGGGGCGCATCGGGCGATGACGTTCAGGTAGGGCTTCCCCATATCCGAGCAGACGAACTCAATCGCCGCACTGCGTTCCTTACCAAACCAGGCGAAGAACTGGCGCTGGCTCTTCTCTTGGCGATCCTCGACGACGAACAAGAGCCGCTTCATACCTTCGTTGATTTGATAGACCAACGTGAGGAACTGGGCCCTTCTTCCCATAGATCTCGTCACCGCCGAGGGCCGAGATGCCGGTAAGATCCAGGCGTTCGCGGCCCCAGGTCACCGCCATCTCCACCGAGCGAAAGACGCTTATCCCAGCGGGTCCTGAAAGCGCCGCGCGACCACCTGCCAGCTCAGCAGCTTGGCCCAGCTGGCGAGGAACCCGGCAAAGCTTTGCGTGACCGGACGCTTGCCCAGGGCCCATGGCAGATGCTCGACGTGAATCCCACACGTGTCACACGCCAACCGCCGGGGGGCATACAGGCACCAGGTCGGCATGCCCCACAGTGGCACGAATCGAAAGCGCCGCTCGGGAAGGGTGTCATAGCCCGGCGCGGGCTGCCGGCACTGCGAGCCCCGGGCGGATTGGCCGTGATGCGCACGTAGGCCGATCTCGATGGTCGGCATGGCCGCTAAGCCCCTTCTGCGGGCCTTGCTGGCCGGGCGAATACGGCTTGACTCATAGACAAAGCCCTTCATCGGTTCCACGCGGTTCAAGAGCGTCTTCAAGGCGGGGTGCATAGATCATCCCGTTCTGAGAAAATCCGAGTATGGGAACCTGGCTTCGCTTCTTCAAGCGCAAAGGTCCGCACGCCGCCCCGCGTCTCTGCGAGCGGTGTGCAAGCCCTTCGCTCAAACGCCAGATCGCCACCTACAACGTGATCTCCCGCTTCCATCGGTTTCGCCGTCCGGACACAGGGTCGACGCCAATAGGGTGTTTGCGTCGGCTCAAGTCGCCGCTCGCCTCCCGTTCGCAGGCAATGCGCAGCCACTGCTCTTCGCGCAACCCCATTTTGCGCAGAGAATGGCGATCACGATTTGAAATCCGGCGTCCGGTGTAGCGGAACGCTCTGGATGGGCCTCGGCGCGACGCGCGCGACATCGAACACCGGATGATCCTCGATTACACCCCCTACCACGGATCCGCCTCCCCGTTGGCTTCGACAAAAAGCGGCATCTCCAGGGGTCCTTCTGACCGCGGAGCATCGCGATCGCCACCCTACCGGCGGCGCAAACGTCCAGGGGCAACAAGTCCGCAACTCGAATGCAGACGCACCCAGAACCGGCACTTTCGACACATCCAGATCCGGTACGACAGGGAGGTAAACAAACGTGTGATGGACGCCTATACGGCCGCCCCAACCCCTCCCTTTCGGTATATCAGTTTATACTGAAAATCGGTAGCGCCGCCCCCACACCGCGCGTATACTACGGACCCCAATCGCCGCCTTTTTTGCGATCCCTTCGAACCCTTAATGTTCGAGACACCATCCGACAAGGGACGACGAGTAGCCTGAGCATGAAGGCGGACACAATTCCGTTGACTACACTCGGGCGTAAGGTATGGTTCGCTGCAAAGCGTACCGAAGGTGGCCTACGGCCCTGACTTTGAGAGGACCATTACGTGGAATCTCGGTTTCCCCACCCCTATTTCAGCTCACATCCGCAATGGCGTTGGTTCATTCTTATCACGGTTCTGATCGGGGCCTCCATGTCAGCCCTGGATGTGAGCATCGTGAATGTCGCCCTACCGACCCTGCAAGGCGACTTCAAGGTCAACATGGCGGTCATCGAGTGGGTAGCGATGGCCTATATGCTTACCCTCACGATCTTCCTCCCGCTCTTTGGGCGGCTCGCCGACATCTTCGGCCGCACCAAGATGTACAACACAGGCTTCGTAGTCTTCACGGTCGGCTCCGCCTTCTGCGGACTGGCCTCCTCGGCCGGTTTCCTGATCGGCGCGCGCATCTTGCAAGCCATCGGCGCAGGCCTTCTGCAAGCCAACTCCGTGGCGCTCATTACCGCAGCCTTCCCGGCCAAGGAGCGGGGACGCGCGATCGGCATTCAGGGCGCGGTGCAGGCTGTCGCCATGTCGATCGGCCCCTTCGTCGGCGGCATCCTGATCTCGGTGGTCAGCTGGCGGGCGATCTTCTACGTCAACGTGCCCATCGGCATCTTGGGCACCTTCGCTGCCCTCTACTGTCTGCCGGCAGCTGAACGTTCGGGCAAGCGCGAGAAGATCGACTACCTCGGCACCACCCTCTTCGCGACCGGGCTGGCCTTTCTGGTGCTTGCCGTCAACGAGGGCGAGCACATTGGCTGGACCGCGCCTATCATCCTCACCTACTTTGTTCTGGGCGCAGTCTTGCTCGCGGCCTTCCTCGTCACCGAGACCCGCGTTGAGCACCCGATGATCGATCTCACGCTCTTCAAGCGCTACGCCTTCTGGGCCGGCAATCTCACCGGGCTTTTGTCCTATTATGTGCTGTTCGCCGTCCTCTTTTTGATGCCCTTCTATCTCGAAAAGATTGCCGGCTACAACCCGGTGGTGACGGGCTCGATCCTAACGCCCATCCCGCTTGCCATGGCGATCGTAGCCCCGTTCGCCGGCCACATATCCGACAAATACGGCTCCCGCGTCATGACCATGTGGGGCATGGCCGTATGCGCGCTTGCCTCTGCGCTTTTGATCTTCACAGGACGCTCCCCGAGTATGGCGATCCTGATCGGCGAACTTGTCGTGCTCGGCATCGGCATGGGTCTTTTCACCCCCCCCAACAACTCGGCCATCATGGGCTCCGTTCCAAAGGAGCGCCTCGGTGTCGCAGGCGGCATCTTGAACATGATGCGGGCGCTCGGGCTCATTTTTGGCGTCGACATCTCGGGCGTGATCTTCACGTCTCTCGAGCATCAATACATCCTCGATCATGGGTATAAAGTGACCGTCTTCAAAGATCTGCCAGTCGCGCTGCGCACGGAGGCCTTCCTGCACGGCTTCGCACCGGTCATGATCACCCTGCTTGTGATCAATATCGTGGCAGGCATTCTGTCGGCGGCCAAGAAAGATGATCCGCATAAGACGCCGCTCGAACACGGCGAGCCGATCGACCTCATGTAAGACGTCTGCGCAGGGGCCCCTGGGAGAGCATGTAATCCACCATCGGGCCCATGCCGCAACCCCCACCACGCCCGGGAGACCGGGTCTCGCACGCGACCAAGGAATGACCGTGGCTTGGCGCCGCACGCGGCCGCGGCCCGTAGCTGGCAGCCGACAATAGGGAAATTGGCGTGGACGACCGGCTCAGCCGGCGGCTTGCATGGGAATGGCGTGACTGCTGCGCACGATGCGGTTGGATGCATCGACATAGATGAGGCGCGGCTTCATCTTGCGAGCCTCGCGCTCCTCATAGACACCGAAGGCGCAGATGATGATGAGATCGTTGACGCTCGCCTTGTGGGCAGCCGCGCCATTCACCGATATGAGACCGGAGCCAGGCTCGCCACGGATGGCGTAGGTGCTGAAGCGCTCGCCGTTGCGCACATTGAATACATCGATACGCTCGTACTCACGAATACCGGCCGCATCCAGCAACACGGCGTCAATGGCAACGGACCCTTCGTAGTCGATTTCGACCTGGGTCACGCGTACGCGGTGTAATTTGGCGTGAAGCATGGTTCTTTGCATCCCGCTATTATCCGGTTTTCGGGCCGCGCTGCCAATGCCCACTGTCGGGCAGCCTTACCTGCGGAATTCCCGGTTATCGATGAGACGGGTGCGCCCGAGGCGTGCGGCCGCCAAAATCACGAGATCGGAGTCGGTCGCCGAGGGCACGCTTAGGTCGTCCGCGCAACGCACGGCGACATAGTCGGGCGCAAACCCCAAGGCCTTCAGGCGCTCCCTACAGGCGGCCTCGACATCGGTCAGCGCGGCGCCTGCGACCACCTGCCCCGCCCCCTCGGTCAAGGTCTCATAAAGGCCGGGCGCGCGTGACCGCTCGGCAGGCGTAAGGTAGGTATTGCGCGTGCTGAGGGCCAGCCCATCGTTTTCACGCACGGTGTCGACCCCCACGATCGCGGTCGCAAGCCCCAGATCCTCCACCATGCGCGTCACAATCCGCCACTGCTGATAATCCTTCTTCCCCATGTAGCAGACCCGTGGCCGCACGAGACCCAAGAGCCGCGCCACCACCGTCGTCACCCCCGCGAAATGGCCGGGCCGGTGGCGGCCGCACAGGTCCTCCGAGAGGCCCGGCACATGCACCTGGGTCTGTCGCTCCCGCCCACGGGGATAGATCACGGCATCGCTTGGCAGTAATACGGCATCCGCCGATGCCTGAGCGAGCTTGGCGCAATCGGCGTCCTCAGTGCGCGGATAGGCGGCAAAGTCCTCCTGGGGCCCAAACTGCAGGGGATTCACATATACACTCGCCACCACCACCTCGTGGTCCCCACGGGCACGGCGTATAAGCGCCATATGTCCCTCATGGAGGCCGCCCATAGTCGGAACGAACCCGATATCCTCCGGCCACGAAGCCCGCTGCGTGACGAGCTCCGCAAGCGTGCGTATCGTGATCATTCGCCGTAACTTTCGTCGGGTGAGGGAAAACGGCCGGCGCGCACGGCCTCTATGTAGGCCGCGAAAGCCGCCTTGACGCCACCCTGTCCGGCCAAGAAATCGCGCACGAAGCGGGGGCGGCGCGCGCCCAGCCCTAAGGCATCGTGCATGACCAGCACCTGCCCGTCGCACGAGGGGCCCGCACCTATGCCAATCGTAGGCACCGCCACCTTCGCCGTAATCTCGGCGGCCAGACGTGCGGGCACCGCCTCCAGGATCAGGGCCGAGACCCCCGCCTCGGCCAGCTCCTGGGCCTCTGCGAGCAGGTGCGCAGCCTGGGCCCCGCGTCCCTGCACCCGGTAGCCGCCCAGGCTATGCACGAATTGGGGGGTAAGACCAATATGCCCGCATACGGGTACGCCGCGCGCCGTGAGGTAGGCGGCATTGGCCGCAAACGGCCCCCCGCCCTCGCCCTTCACCATGTGCGCACCGGCGCGCATCAAGGCCCCGGCGTCACGCAAGGCCTGGTCGACCGAGCCCTGAAAGCTCAAAAACGGCATGTCAGCCATGAGCAGCGCCCTGCTGACCCCGCGCGCCACGCAGCGCGTATGGTAGATCATGTCCTCGAGCGTCACCGGGACCGTGCTCTTGCGTCCCTGTACCACGTTCCCGAGCGAATCGCCCACCAAGATCACATCCATGCCGGATTCGTCCATGGCGCGCGCGAAGCTCGCATCATAGGCGGTCATAGCCGTAATCCTGAGGCCCTCCTTCTTCATCGCCATAAGACGCGGCGCTGTGACGATCTCCGAAAAAGCACTACTCATGTGCCGGTACCCGACGCCAAAGGGTTGAAGAAATGCCGACCGCTGTGAATACCGCGGATCGACTCCACAAGCGCCGCGAGATCCTCGTCGCTCTCGACGAAATTGGCCTCCGCGGCGTTGACCATGAGAAGCGGCGAGTCCTGGTAGCGATGAAAGAAATCGGTGTAGCCCTCCGCCAAGGAGGCGAGATAGGCGCGATCGATGTGCTCATAGGCACGCCCGCGCTTGCGTATACGCTCCATCAAGACATCCACCGGCGCCTGGAGAAACACGACCAAGTCCGGCGTCTGGACGGGCTCCGGCAGAGACGAGGTGATCTGCTCATAGAGGCGCCACTCATCGTTATCCAGCGTGATGCCCGCGAACACCCGATCCTTGGCCCACAAAAAATCCGCCACGATGCCGGCGCGCAGAAAATCGCCCTGCGCCAGATCATCAAGCAATCGACGGCGCTGGAAGAGGAAAAAGAGCTGGGTGGCGAGCGCGAAGGCCTGCCGGTTCTCGTAGAAACGCGCCAGAAACGGGTTCTGCTCCGGCTCCTCGAACACCCCTTCGAGACCGAGATGCAAGGACAGGCGGCGGGCGAGACTCGTCTTCCCAACCCCTATCGGTCCCTCGATCACAAGAAACGATCCGACAGACAAAGATGCCGGCACCGGCGCCCGTTCCTTCACGCAAGCCTCCTTACCACTTTATCGCAAGCCTCTCCGCCCTCTGGTCTTGCACAGCCCGGCGGAGATCGTCCAAGGCCCCAAGCCCGGGGATTCGAAAACCCGGCACGATCTCCGCCCAAGGATACAACACGAAAGCGCGCTCGTGCAGGCGAGGGTGTGGCAAGGTCAAGGTCGGTCCGTCGCGCGTGACGCCTTCATAATAGAGAAGATCGATGTCGATCACGCGCGGCCCGTTACGCACACCCACACGCACCCGCCCAAGCGTCCGCTCGAGATCAAAGAGCGCCTCTGCCAACACCTCGGGCGCAAGCGCAGTCCGCAGGAGGCACACGGCGTTCAAAAAGTCCGGCTGGTCCGTCCAGCCGATAGGCGCGGTCCGATACAGGGAAGACGTCGCCGCAAGGCAGGTGGCGGGCAGCTCAGCCAAGGCCCGCCGCGCGGCCGAGAGCGTCGCTACGGTATCGCCCTCGTTCGCCCCCAGGCCTACGACCGCCTCAGCCGCCTGCCGCACGCCGCCTGCGTCGCCTGCGAGGCCGCTTTTCGGCTTGCCCATCCAAGGCCGCTACCATGGCTTCGCGCTCGCTTGCGGCGGCCTCCTGAAAACGTGTCCACCAATCGAACAGCGACTCCTGCGCCTCGCCCGCCGCGGCCCTGAGCCCCAGGAAATCGTAGGCCGCCCGGAACCGCTTGCTCTCCAGGAACCGGAAGGCATGGCGTCCGGCACGCCGCTCAAACCGCGACTGCAGGCTCCAGATCTCGCGCATCGGCACGCTGAAACGCTTGGGGATGGTCACGATACGCAGCTGTTCGCGCAATACGTGTTCGGCGGCCTGCATCCAGGCCTCGGCCGGTGGCGCTCCTTCGGCAATGCTATGCACCGCCTCCTCTTGGACCGCCTCCCATAGCAAGGCCGCGAAGAGAAATGCCGGGGTTACGGGCTTATCTTCGGCAATACGCAGATCGCTGTTGGCGAGCGCACGCGAAAGGAGTGAGTCAGGGTCGGCGTGTGGGCCCAGCACCGCGGCCACACCCGGGAACAACACCTCGAACAAACGGTGCTCACAGAGCGCTTCGTAGGTCGCGAGCGCATTGCCGGTGTGAAAAAGCTTCAACACCTCCTCGAAGAGCCGCGCCGGGGCCACATCTTGCAGGAGCGGTCCCAAGACCGGCAACAGCCGTCGTCCGTCCTCGGTCAGACGCAATCGCAGTTTGGCCGCGAACCGGACCGCCCGCAGCATACGCACCGGATCCTCGCGGAAGCGCGCCTCGGGGTCCCCTATCACCCGCAACTGGGCCTGCGCTAGGTCGCTAAGACCGTTCACATAATCGGTGATGAGGCCCTCGTCCGGATCGTAATAGAGGGCGTTGACCGTAAAGTCGCGCCGGAAGGCATCCTCTTCCAGGGTCCCAAAGACGTTGCCGCCATCGTCCTCCGGGCCCTCTGCGGGCGCCGCCCGATAGGTGGCGACCTCGACGATCTCGCGCCCGAAGTGGACGTGGGCCAGACGAAAACGCCGCCCGATCAGGCGTGCGTTGCGGAACACCTGGCGGATCTCCTCCGGCCGCGCCTGCGTCACCACGTCGAAATCCTTAGGCTCCTTTCCCAGGATAAGGTCGCGCACACAGCCGCCTACCAGATACGCGGTGTAACCCGCGTCCTTCAGCCGTTCTATGACCTGGCGCGCATGCGAGCTGATCCCCCCTGGCGCTAAGCCGCAGGATGCGGCATCTACGATCGTCGGTGCCTTACTTATGTCAGTCAAAGGAAAAAGGTCCCTCCCAAGCTCAGGTTTGTTTCAATTTGAAACGAGGGCTGTATAATAGCACTGCTTTGCGGCGCCCAAGAGCCGCTGCACGCTGCTCCCTTCGTCTAGTGGCCTAGGACGCTGGCCTCTCACGCCGGTAACAGGGGTTCGAGTCCCCTAGGGAGCGCCATTCTCTGCCTCGCTTGATATTTGTCCCGTCCGACCGCATATCGCCCCCAACTGAGACCTTCAGAGGGGGAATTGCATGGCCGCGTCGCCTTTTATCACCGACGTCACCGAGAATGATTTCGACCAAGTCGTTTTGGCGCGCTCACACAAGGTGCCCGTACTGGTCGATTTTTGGGCGGAATGGTGCGGCCCGTGCCGCACGCTCATGCCCCTCCTCGCCAAACTTGCCGAAGAGTACCAGGGCCGGTTTTTTCTTGCCAAGGTCAATAGCGACGAAGAACAACGCTTGTCGGGCCGCTTCGGCGTACGCGGCCTGCCGACCGTCAAACTCTTTAAGAATGGCGCGGAGGTGGCCCAGTTCGTGGGCGCACAGCCCGAGCGCACGATCCGCGAGTTGCTCGATGCCCACATCGATCGCCCCTCCGACGCGCTCTTGCGCGCCGCTTTGGATCTGGAAGGTGCGGGCGACCCCGAGGGGGCCATCGCGCGCCTCAGGGCCGCGCGCGAAGCCGATCCGGCGAACGATCGCCTGACGGCCCACCTCGGCCGACTGCTGTGCGAACAAGGCCAAATCGCCGAAGGGGAAACGGTATTGAAGGGTCTATCGGCGCGCGCCCTGGGCGATACGGAGATCAACGCCCTACTCGCGCGCCTCGAATTCGTCCGCATGGCGGCCGATGCCCCACCCCTGGCGGAACTCGAGCAAAAGATCCATGCGCATCCGGGTGATATGGGCGCCCGGCTCGCCCTGGGGGCCCGCTACCTCCTCGCCGGGCGCCACGAACAGGCCTTGGAGCAATGGCTCACCATCGCGCGCACCGATCGGCGCTTCAATAATGATGCCGGACGCCGGGCCCTGGTGGCCGCCTTCACGCTGCTTGGCGGCACGAGCGAACTGGTACGCCGCTACCGCACCCTGCTCGCCGCCGCGATCACCTAAGCGACTTCCGCAGACAGGCACAAGGACCATACTCTTCTTTGTGTCTCTCCATAAGCGCGGGCCGCGAGACAGGCCGCCTCCAGACACGCAGGGGCGCGCGCGGCCCCGCCCCTCGGAGGGGGGATCTTTTCAGCCACGCAGAGAGAAGAGGGTCCGCATGTCTCGATAGGCGGGGAGGCCCTGGCTCCTCCGGGCGCGCCGGGGCCAGACCGGCATGACGCGGGGCGCGCCCCTACGCCGGCTCGCCCAGCTTGGCGGCCGGCGCGTGCATATACTCCAGATACCACTCCACGAACCGGGCGATACCAGTCTCGACCGAGGTGGCCGGCCGAAAACCCAGGTCGGCCGACAGGTCGTCGACGCTTGCGATCGTAGAGGGCACATCGCCCGGCTGCATCGGCAACATCTCGATCTGGGCCTTGCGGCCAAGACACTCTTCAAGCACCCGGATGTAATGCATGAGCTCGACGGGCTGGTTGTTCCCGATATTGTAGAGTCGGAAGGGCGCATTGCTCGTGGCCGGATCGGGGTTCGACGGCGACCAGTCTTGAGCGGGCTGCGCGGGCTTGTCGATCACGCGCACGACACCTTCGACAATGTCGTCGATGTAGGTGAAGTCGCGTACCATCTTGCCGTGATTGAACACCTTGATGGGCGTGCCTTCGAGTATCCCCTTCGTGAACAGGAAGAGCGCCATGTCCGGCCGGCCCCAGGGCCCGTACACGGTAAAGAAGCGCAGGCCCGTGCACGGCAGACGAAACAGATGGGCGTAACTATGCGCCATGAGTTCGTTGGCGCGCTTGCTGGCCGCATAGAGGGAGACCGGATGGCCTACCGAGTCGTGCTCCGAGAAGGGCTGCTGGCTGTTGGATCCATACACCGAACTCGACGATGCGTAGACGAAGTGGCCGACCTCAGTATGGCGAGCGCCCTCGAGGAGGTTCACGAAGCCCACGATGTTGGCATCCACATAGGCATGCGGATCCTTCAGAGAGTGTCGAACGCCGGCTTGCGCAGCAAGATTCATGACCGCATCAAAATGCTCAGCCAAAAAAAGCTCAGACATGGCCTTGCGATCCGCGATGTCCAGATATTTGAAGGTAAAACCCGGCAGGGCCTGTAGACGGGCAAGCCGCGCCTTTTTCAGATCCACCGAGTAATAATCGTTCAGGTTGTCGACCCCCGTCACGGTGTCGCCGCGCGCAAGCAGTCTGTGAGCCAGTGTCGAGCCGATAAAACCGGCTGCGCCAGTAATCAGAATATGCATGTCATCATCCTTGTGTCATACGGTGGCATTGTACCGCGCGTGTCGTTATAGCCGCCAGACCGTCAAACCGCGAGCCGAAAGCGATTGGACGTCGAACTGCGACTTCACATCGGAAAATACCCCGCCCGGCTTGATCTTAGCCGCCAAGGACTCGGAATCGCGCGCCAGGAAGTCCTTATGCGCCACCGCCACGACCATGGCGTCGGCCACCGGCAGGTCCTCCCATGGCGAGAGCGTGATCCCGTACTCTTCCCGGGCCTCCTCCTGCTCCGGCACTGGATCGTGCACGAAGACTTCGACGCCATAGGACCGCAACTCGTTTATGACGTCTATGACACGCGAATTGCGCAAATCCGGGCAGTTCTCCTTGAAGGTGAGCCCCAGCACATTGACGCGCGCGCCCTTCACGGCGCTGCCCGCGCGTATCATCTGCTTGATGGTCTCCTCGGCCACATATTTGCCCATGCCGTCGTTGATGCGCCGCCCCGCGAGGATGACCTGCGGGTGGTAGCCGACCTTATCGGCCTTGTGGGTCAGATAGTAGGGATCGACACCGATACAATGGCCACCCACGAGCCCTGGTCGGAAAGGCAGGAAATTCCACTTGGTGCCGGCGGCCGCCAAGACCTCCCCGGTATCGAGATCAAGCTTATGGAACAAGATCGACAGCTCGTTCATGAGTGCGATATTGAGGTCCCGTTGCGTATTTTCGATCACCTTGGCCGCCTCGGCCACCTTGATCGACGAGGCCCGGTAGACGCCCGCCTCGATGATCGATCCATACAGGCCCGCCACCTTCTCCAAGGTCTCGGCGTCGTCGCCTGCGACAATCTTCGTGATGCGCGTAAGCGTATGCTCGCGGTCGCCCGGATTGATCCGTTCAGGCGAGTAGCCAACATGAAAATCGCGCCGAAAGCTGAGCCCGGAGCGCTGCTCGAGGATTGGGACGCAGATCTCCTCCGTGGCGCCCGGATAGACCGTGGACTCGTACACAACCACCGCCCCCTTCTTCAGGTGATCACCCACCGTGCGGCTTGAGCGCACGAGCGGTCCGAAGTCAGGCTGATGCGCGGCGTCGATCGGCGTCGGCACTGCAACCACGATAAAATCGGCCTCCGCCAAAGCGCTCGGGTCGGTGGTCACCGACAGATGGCACGCCTCACGCAGTTCGTCGCTTGTCACCTCACCTGTCGGATCGCAATAATGTCGATAACTGTCGACCTTCCTCTCATCGAGATCAAAGCCTATCGTCCGACGCTTTTTTCCGAAGGCCACCGCCAGGGGCAAACCGACATAGCCCAAGCCCACCACTGCCACTGTGCTCATAGAACGTCCCTGTTCATCCATGAAATCTCCCTACGAATTACCCAAAATAACGAACGCTTCAGGCCGCCACGCTACTGGCCACGGGCCTCGACGGCAATAAGCCGAAAGCTGGATAGCGTGCTAAACCATGCACCCCCACCATAAGCGCCGTCTTTCTGAAATTTCGGGCCGTACGGCCCAAAAAGGTGTAGTCATGAAGGTCTTGATAACAGGGGGCGCGGGATTCATAGGTTCCCACCTCGCCGACCGCCTCGTCGTAGACGGGCACACGGTCACGCTTTTCGACAATCTCTCCTCTGGCAAGCGAGAAAACCTTCGGGGGCCTGCGTCCGCCGCGCACCTACTCGTCGCCGACGTTCGCGACGGGGAGGCGCTAGCACGCGCAGCGCGCGGCATGGATGCCATCGTGCATCTCGCCGCGGTGGCGTCGGTGCAGGCAAGCATGCATGACCCTCTTGGGACCCACGCCACCAATCTTGGCGGGACTTTGAATTGTCTGATGGCCGCGGCATCCTGCCAGGTCGCCCGCGTGCTTTATGCCAGTTCCGCCGCCATATACGGCGACGAGGCGCCGGCGCCGGTCTCCGAGACCGCGACCCCTGTGCCGCTTTCCCCCTACGCCGCCGACAAACTCGCCGGCGAGCATTACCTCTCGTATTTCGCCCGCACCCGGAACCTGAACGCCACCGTCTTTCGTTTCTTCAACATCTACGGCCCAAGGCAGGATGCGAGTTCGCCATATTCTGGGGTCATTAGCCTCTTTGCCGACCGACTGGCAACAGGCGCCCCCTTCGTGGTCTATGGCGACGGGTGCCAGACGCGCGACTTCGTTTATATCGATGACTTGATCGAAACCCTCGTACGCGCCCTGGGATGCCAGGACCTCTCCTGCGCCGTCATAAACGTCGGCACCGGCATCGAACAAGACTTACTCGCGCTCATCGACGCGTTCGAGAGCCTGGCTGGGCGCCGCATCGTCCGGGAATTCCGCCCAGACCGACCCGGCGACATACGCCGCTCCTGCGCCGATGTCGCGCGCCTGCGCACCCTACTGGGCCTTGTACCCGCCACCCCCTTACGCACGGGCCTTGGACACCTCCTAGGCTACCGCGCCCCGCTCGGGCGCTGCGGGACCTGATCCACCGCAGCCGCCTCGCCTGGGCGGCCGCCCTGCCCTGGCGGCTCGGATCCACCATCCCGTTTCCCTCTGACCTCTGGACCCCGAGCCTATCGCAGGCCAGTGCCGGGGCTCCGACCTTCGTCCGATGCTGAGTTCGGTCTATTTATCAAATAATGACGCATCCGCTCGTCCTCCTCCCTGAGCGGCGCCTTAAACCTATTAAGGCTTTTACGACCTCCGGCTTCCTCCCCCCCTTAGTCCGGAGGTTTTTTTTGCCCCGAGATCGTCCAAAACCCGACCATACCTCTGCCATGGGCTCGTTATTTTGACATTCTTCGTTCTATTCGTGTCCGTAGTAGTATTCCCCAACCATTACTTTGTGGTTTTTTCCAGCATCTTACACAATATCGGGCCTTTGTCCGATGACGGCCTAAAGCGCATCTCCTAGACTGCCTCCATCGTTATTCGCCTCCCGCAGGGGGTCCATTTCGTGTATCAATTCAGACGACAAGGAGACAGATTTCATGCCGAACGAGCGAAAAAGTAAGCGGGGCTTCGCGGCAATGGACGCCGGCAAGCAACGCGAGATTGCCAGCAAGGGCGGCAAAGCGGCGCACGAGAAGGGGACCGCTCACGAGTTCACGCCCGAGGAGGCGCGCGAGGCGGGACGCAAAGGCGGCGAGGCGGTGAGCCAGAATCGCGAGCATATGGCCGCGATAGGACGCAAAGGCGGCGAGAGCTCCCATGGTGGATGGGAGACGCGGGCGCGTCAGGGCGGCGAAGAGTACTCGGAAGGCCACAAGGCCGAACCGCAAGTAAAGCGCGGTGAGGACGAGACCGGCGAGGCGCCGACCACGCACCATGGTGGATCCAAGGGCAATAAATCCTCGTAAGGCGAAGGCGCGGCCGACTGGGCCGCGCGGCCCTTTCGTATTTCTCCCCCGCCCGCCAAACCCCTTCATCCTTACCATAGACCGCTTGCCCCGACACGGGCTACGACAAGCTTTGGCGCGTGTTGCACACAAAGCTTCCGGCGCTATTGGGCCGCTCAGTGAACGGGCTTCTCATGCAGCCCCCGCACAATCATCGTGGCGAGCTTCCATTTGAGAGCACGCAAGACCGCCGGTCGCTTGGTCCAGCTGTGTGTAGAACGGATGGCGTGGCCTATGACCTGCAAAACCGCACCCCGCCCATAGAGGTGTGATGCCATGTGCAGATATTCGTAGTCCTGATAGCCTGCGCGGATCATCATAAGACGGATGCTTTGGATGGGGATGTCGCGCTTGCCACCTATGACCGACGGACGACCCGGGTAAAAGAGCGTCCCATCACCGTTTCCCCCGAAATGGTATTGATCCGTCCATGGGTCTTTATGACCCATGCTAAACCCTATGTCTGTGTCGTAATATAGCTCGCCTTTCATATCATACTTCCATGTCAGCCACGGCATGATGCGATTGTAGATCGCGGGTTGGTCTATCATGTAGCTCGGCCAGCCGAGACTGCTCCTCCGGCCCACGATCCAGCAGCCGTGACTCATGCACGACTGATACCACCAAAGCTTCAGGTGATACTTGTGCGCATAACGACCAAGCATCTCGCGCTTATCCACGTCGTTTAGACCTTCCACGTCGTTTATAACGGGGCAGAGTATCCCGAAATTCTTGCCATCGAGCTTATCGATGCTCGCGCTCGTTACCATCGGTAAAACCGCGTTCGTCGCACGGCGTATGACGGCCGCGCGGCGATTGGCCAGCGCAAACTGCTTACGCGAGTGTGGCTCATCCAAGCCAAGGGCATAAAGCCCTACATGCCAATGCTCGCGCCGGAAATGCCGCGCCCATGCGCGGAAATACGCAATCTGCTCGCGACGCGGCATTTTGTGATAGAAGACATGCGTAAGCCACCGAACGTCCGTCTCGCGCCACCGCGCGCCGTGGGCAGCTTTGCAACCGGTCATGAACTGCCCCACCTCTTCGTCGTACTCGTGCCAATTGACGGAGAGATGACCATGCTTCCAGTGCATCGGTGCCGGTATTCCGGATCCGCCGCCCAAGGCGATCCGGTCCTTAAGCGCGGCGGTATTGAATAGTTGCGTGAGATGCATCAGTTGTGCGTTCGTAAGCGCCCCGTAACGCCCACGAAATACGAGCGACAGTGGCGCCCCGTCGAACCCGAAGCTCGATGGTAGCGAGGATGTTGCGGGGATGGCGAAAGGCAAAACGCGCAACCGTACGCGCAGCACACGCACCTCATTACGTCCATGGGTGCGGACCGTCACAGCGACAGTCCCGCTATAGCGCCCGGACCCTGCCGTACGCGGTACATAGATATCGATCCAAAAACTTTGCGTGAATCGTCCTGGAACCCTCCACGGTAGCGCGTTGCGTCGTTCATGGTAGTAGTTGTCGACGGTCGGAATGAGGGCGTCCGGCCATAAGCCTACAGGCGCGACGACATTGGTCGGGTGCGTCGTCTTTATGAAGGCCTCGCGATAGACCGTCATCTGCCAGCGGCCGATGACCGATTGCCGATCCTCAAGCGCGCTTGGCACGATACGCAACACCTTGATGGGGTGATCGGCCCTCACGGATATCTGCATGGCTGCGTATTCCCCGTGCGCGGCAAACAGGCGGATGGCCGAGCGCGGAACTGCATGCGCCTCCGGGCGAATCTTGTGGGTGCTATGACTCAACCAAACGGCCAGATGCGCTTGCGCCATGGCCGTCCAGAACAAACAGCCTGCCAGGACTACCCTCCTCATCCTATCTTCCTCCGTACCCGCATGCCGAGCTCCACGGCATAGGACCGACTGGTGCCGGCGATCGTATACTGGAGTCGCACAATCTCGCGCGCTGCCTCCCCAAGACGGCGTCGGCGAGCGCCGTCAGCGGCCAAAGCGGCCAGGGCCTCGGCCAGGGCCAGCGGATCGCCAGGGGGGACCAACACCCCGGTCCGCCCGTCCTCGATGATTTCGGGGATGGCGGTTATGCGCGTCGCCACCACCGGCAACGCGGTCGCCATGGCCTCGAGCACCGCGATGGGCAAGCCCTCGTGCCGGGAGCTCAAAACATAGATGTCAAGATCGCGCAGGAATGCCGGCACATTGCTGCATGACCCGCGGAACGCGAGAACGTCGCGCAAGCCCAAAGCCTGGGCCCGCTCCTTGAGGCCCTCGGCAAGCGGGCCGTCGCCCGCGATTTCGGCGAAGAAGCGCACGTTCTTTTCTTTGAGAATGGCAAGCGCCGAAAGCAGTGTTGGGTAATCCTTTTCGCCGACAAGCCTGCCTACCGCGCCTATACGCACGACCGGACATACCTCGGGGCGCGGCGTACCTGGCTTATAGCGCTCGATATCCACACCGTTATAAATGGTCATTAGCCGATCCTTCGGCACGCCGAGCGTCGTGAAAAAGTCCGCGAGATTGCGCGACACGCACGTAAACCGCGTCACGAGCCGACTGACGATAGGCAGCGCGCGCTGCATCCATCGCGTCCGGGCGATCGCATAAGCGGAATGTTCGGTATAAACAATATTGAAGCATCCCGCCACATAGGCGGGGAGCAGGACGTTCACGAGCGACCCCAGATGGTGCACATGAATGGCGCGGGGCCGCACGCGCAGGAAATACCGGGTCGTGCGCATCCAGCGACCGAGGAGTCCATGGCCGCCGATATCCAAGAGATCGTAGGGGATCCCAGCCTCGTCAAAGGAGCTTGTCAAGGCGCCGGACCGTTCGTAGAGACAGCAGATGCGCGCCTTGATACCGCTCGTCTGCCACTCCCTACACAGATTGAAGGCCAGCATCTCCGATCCGCCCACGAGCGGCGCATAGATGACCTCGACTACCAGGTCTTGTCGCTTCATACTTTTGCTCGTCCCTGTTTAAGCGCGTAACCGCAAGAGGCCTTCGCGCACTGCTGGATAAACGGGTCCGAGAGCGTTCTTGGCGACGCCTAGGGCCTGCCAGCGCAACGCCCTCATGCCTCTTGCGTAGGCCTGCTGCGCGAGCCGTACCGCACTTTCTGCCGGATCACGGCCTGACACCGCGAATCGACCCTGTACCGCCACCCCATCGCTCTCGTAACGCCGGACCGTGGGCTCCGAGGTCAGAAGTAAAGACAGGCCGGCCTGGGCCGCCGCCCTGCGCACCGCCCGGCTACAATAACCACCAGGCACCGAACCGCAATGCACCGACTGCCCGAGCAAGTCCGAGAGGCGCTCGCGGCTATCCCGCCATTCACGCACGATATGGGCATAGGGCAGCGCCTGAAGGCGATGGGGATGGGTCACCGTGTGCGTTCCTACCGTGTGACCCTGCCCGACCAGCATCCGCAGCCCCGAGACCGACACAAACCCCCGCATGCCAAGCACGCCCGTCACCACGAAAAAGTGGGCCTTCCACCCACGCGCGGCGAGTACCTCGGCCACCACTTCGGTAGCGGATGCCCCGCCGTCGTCGAACGTGAGCGCAAAGGGCGCACCAGGATCGAGCGCCGGGCCCTTGCCCGGAAACGCCGCAGCAAGCCCCGCGATCTGTTCCCGAAACTGGGCAAGCGTCACCTTATAAACCTCGGCACCGACTCCGCAGAATCCCGACCTCTGGGCCTTGGACGCGTCGATCACATCGTGATGCATGAAAACCACGGTCATACGGGTGTCCTTTGGCGATGATCTACAGCGCCGTCTAGGGTGGGAGTGGCGGAATACGGCTTAGCCAACAGATGGTCGCAAAGGGCAAGAAAATCGCGGGCACGAACCTTCCAGGAGTGCGACGCCGCATAGGCCGCCCGTCGACCCTTGTCCGCGGGATCGAATGGATGGCGAGCCAGCACCTCGCCCAAAACAGCCAAGTATTCCTCGTGGTTGCGTGCCCAGCGCACATATTCACTATGCGCCAAGAGCTCCGGAAGATAGACCGACACGACCTCCTGACCCAGGGCCAGATATTCCAGCAGCTTCAGGGGGTTCACGCAGGCCACGTGGGCATCGTTGCGGTAGGCCACGAGGCCCACGTCGAAGACCTGTATGACGGAGGGTAGATCGGCATAGGGGATAGGCCCCAGGGCATGCACATTAGGGAGGCGCTTTAAGGGCGTGATATCCACCTCCTCCTTGCCGGCAAGGACCAGCGAGGCCCACGGGAAGGTGCGCGCGATCTTCTCGAGCAACTCGATGTCGACGCGCCCGCCGATAATGCCCTGAAACCCTATGACTGGACGCGGCAAGGCCGCGAGCGCGGCTTGCGGCTGCGCGCGTTTTCGGAAATGCGCGACGTCGACACCCTGGGGCAGGTAGACAGGTATCTTGCCGCGCCATGTCTTGCTCTCCACAAGTGTGCGCGCCGTCACCACGGTGGCATCCGCGCGCGAGAGCATCAATGGCTCACACACCTCGATCAGACGCCTATCTGAATCCTGCATGCGTGCGTATTCATCCATACAGAAATAGATGGTGGCATCGGGCCGCAGACTGTTGGCGAGCGCCACCGCCGCTGGGTTGGTGGCCACCAATATGACCTTGTGGCCCGCAAAACGCGCAAGCAGTGGCTTTAACTGGCGCGCGATGAGCCAGCCATTGACCGACCGAACGGGCGCGTACTTGTGGTAAGGGACAGCCCGCGGATGGATCACGAGCGGCCCATCGCTTGCGGGCCGGCTGGTCGATCGAATCGACGCCATCGCCTTATGCACGGCACGCACGAGATCCTGGCGCGACAGGCGCGGGGCGCGCTGAGCTATGCTATTGATCCAAATCACCGAGTGCTCCCGCACCACGACGTCCATGATGTGGGAAAGACTACAGGGGTGCCGGCCCCAGTCCGGACCCGCGGCTATAAACAAACACCGCTCCCGATCTGTCACTTGACCTTCTCCCACTGCACCGACATGCGGCCGGCGAGATAATGGTAGGAACCGGCGATGGCCGCCCAGTTCAATACACAGAAAGTATACGGGATATTGAGCCAAGGCCGCTCGGAGCGCCGCACGAACACCGCCGTCAGCGCAAGTCCATAAAAGAGGCCTTGGGCGGCAAACACGATGGCGCGCAAAAGCGCGGGCAGAGCAGCCGTGGTCAAGAGCATGGTGGCGAGCGCATAAGGCACGAGCAGCCGGAACACCTTGTGCGACCAAAACTGCCACGCAACCGGGCTCCCTGGCAACAAAAGGCGCCAGTAGCGTCCTATGGCCTGGTAGTTCCCGGCAAGGGTGCGACGCTTACGCACGAACTCCTGCCGGCTTTGCTGTGTCGCCCTCTCGAAGGCCAAGGCGCTGCGTTCGTAGCCTACCCGATAGCCCTGCTTTATGATCTCGAGCGGAATCGCAAGATCGTCCAGAATGGTGTCGGTCGGCATGGGGCGAAACAGAGCGCGACGCATAGCATAAACGGGTCCCGTCACCCCCACCACCGAGCCCACTATGGCCTCGAGGGCGCGGATAGCCTTCTCATAGCGCCAATAGGCTCCCAGGCTGCGGCTAAATCCCGTATCCATGGCCACAAGCCCAAGCTCCCCGGAGACCGCGCCCATGGACGGATCCGCAAAGCGCGCCACAAGACGTGCAACGGTCTCTTCCTCGAACTGTTCACCAGCGTCGGTCATGATGACTATGGGCTCTGACACGAGACTCATGGCGTAATTGACGGTCGCCATCTTGCCCGACCGCTTGGTTTTTCCAATTACCGTGAGACGGGGATCCGACACCGACTTGGCGGCGGCGAGCGTTCCGTCCGCCGAACCATCGGACACAACGAGAACACGCAGAAGATCGCGGGGGTAGCGCGAGGCGAGCACCATGCGCAACTTGTCGGCAATGACGGATTCTTCGTTATATGCCGGGATCACGACCGCCACATTGGGGAGGGAGCTGCCCCATAAATAGGTTGTCGGGGGGCGCTTGAGTCTCGCCCACACCCATAATAATGATGGGTAACCCGCGTACGTATAGATCGTGAATCCCAGAGCGGTCCAAAAGACTACACTCATACCGCCTCCAAAACACGATAATAAAGGCTCTCGAATCGTTCAGCGCGTCGCTCGGGCGAGAAGCGCGGATAGAGCGCCTCATAAGCCTTGCGCCCCATACGCGCCGCCTTCTCCGGATCCCGCATAAAGGCTGCGATCGCCCGGGCCAGAGCTATCGGGTCCCGGGGCCGAACCAGCAAACCGGATACCCCGTTCACGAGCATCTCCGGCACCGCCCCCACCGCAGTCGACACAATCGGCAGCCGCCACTGCATGGCCTCCAATATGACATTGGGCATGCCCTCTCGATGCGACGGCAACACCAACATATCGATATTGGCGTAGATCTCGTCCGTACGGGGCATATGCCCGAGAAACCGCACGTGCGCGCCTATCCCCTCTATCTGCGCCTTCTCCTGCAAAAGATCGCGATCCGGGCCATCTCCGATCATGACCAGCGTAAAAAGCGCGCCCTGCCTTAAGAGCTTGCCCGCAGCCTCTATAAGCTGCGCCTGACCCTTTTCATGACTCAGCCTGCCTACGCAGCCAATCACCCATCCCTTCGCCTGCCATTTCTGCCGCAGAGTCCGCCGCGGGACAAGCGCCTCTTGGGAAGGTCTCTCGACTGCGTTCTCGATGATCGTAAGTTTGCCCCTATAACGCGGCCGAACCCTCCGCTCGGCGAGCTCCCGCGAAACCGAGACAATGGCGTCTGCATGTTTGGTCAGCCCTCGATCCAGGCGATGATAAAACCGCACTTTGAGATTCTCCTCGGTGGTGCCATGCAGGAAGGCAATCCATGGCCGCCCGGCAAGCCGTTTTATCGCAAGCCCGAACACCGCCTCCTTGTAACCGTGGGTCTGGATGATGGTCCCTGGCGGATCAACGAGTTTGCGCAACTCGTTCATTGGCCCAAGATCCCAATGATGCCGCTGCCGCAAAACGTTGACGCTGATTCCACGTTCCCGTGCCGCCAGTACAAACGGGGACTCCGGCTCTTTGCGATCAGCGAATGTACACAACACCACATCGAAACGACCGCGCCTGCGCAACTCCGGGATGACCTGCAAAAGCCCTTTCGCAGGCCCCCCCACGATGCGCGTCGATATCAGCACGACAATACGCGGCACGGTAGCTATCCGCGGATAACGCGCAAGTATCGGCACGCTCATGTCAGACTCGCCCTGATCGCGCCTGCCGCGAGCGGCCGGGCAAGCCTGCGAGCACGCGCGCGGGGTTGCCGCCCACCACGCTGTTGGGCGGAACGTTCTCCACCACCACCGAACCCGCCGCGACAATCGCGTTTTTCCCGATCGTCACACCTTTTAGAATGATGGAACCCATGCAAATCCACGCCCCATCCTCGATGACTATAGGCCGACTGCTCGCGGCCTCGGCAGGCAATCCCGCCGCCCTCGCGACCGGATCCCGGGGGTGGCCATCGTAGGCAAATAAAGACACCCTATTTGCGATAAGCACATCCGAACCTATGATGATGTCCGCGCCGGCCGAGGCGGAAAAATACGATCCGCAATGACTCCTGTCGCCTATGACGAGACGCGGGTGATCGAACACCTTGGCGCCGACCAAAGTGGAGGTCCCATGCATAACGACATCGTCGCCGATCTCGACAGACAGGCCACCCCAAATCGACGGCACGCCGTCAAATAGACACAGACCTCGACCACACGAGCGGCATTGCCGGCGGAACAAAGGCTCATCGTACAGTTTCCGCTTGAGCCAGCCTCCGATATGCCGCCGCGCTATCCGCTCCTTCGCCAATAGCGCGTAGACAAACGGGATCTCGGGCATATTCAGCCGCTGGATACCCTTGTAGCCGCGATACAAGGCGTCCGCCACGCGCCCTTCGCGCCTACGCACTCGGTTGAGATAGGACATTGCCTTTCCTTATTATCATCGCGTAGCTGTACACACGGTCGGCGGATATGATAGCCGCCATCTGGATATACAAGATCACCGCATAGGCCTCGGACAGGAACGCGGCGGTCACGAAATACCCAAACAGCCCCAACACCAGAGAAAGCCCGACGCGTGCCATCTCCTCTGTCTCGGAATTCTTACGAAGCCTATTGGCGGTTTGCATGCCACGTTTCAGCAAAATCAAGAACACTACGCCACCTAATATCCCGAGCTCGGCCGTCACTTCGAGAAGCGCGTTGTGGGCGTCCATCCAACGCTCCCCGATCACATCCTCGACCAGGTGTCCCTCGGCGATGGGGAAGTTGCGCATGCCGACCCCCAGGGGGTGGTCCTTGACAATCTTGAGACCACGCTTCCAAATCGCTATGCGTCCCGTGCGCGCCGTCAGGTTGTAGTCCTTCTTGATGTGTATAAGCGTACTGATCGCGTGGTGGACCTTGGGCGGGCCGAACTCGTAAGCACCCACGAGCAGCGATAACGCGATCACCGCCGATCCCACAACGGCCAGGCCCGCGCGCCGCCCGAACCGCAAGAACATATAGAGCATGAGAACCGCCGAGACACCCAAATAGCTTCCGCGCGAGACGCTCATGAATATGCCAACAATCAGCATGATGCCTGCGGCCCACTTTAAAATCTTGCCTATACCAGTGGTTGGCAGACCCAAGAGCATCCCGAACGCAATCACCGAGGTCATAGCGATCTCATTCTTTCCGAGATGCACGATAGTGATATTCTGGTCGCCGTAATGCAGCAAGATCGCGTCTAATATCAAGGTATTGATGATGACCGTCCACATTAAGCGGCGCACATCCCGGGCGGTCCTCGTGGTCACGATCAGCAGGATCACGAGAACCATGTCCTTCAGATAATTGCCAAACAGGAAGCGCGCGCTGCCGCCTGGCCACACGGCTATGGGAATGGTCAAGAGGGCGATGGTAAAGAGCCCCAGGTATGACCGCATAACCGGGTGACTCAGCACACCCTCCTTCCAGCCACCACCCTCAAAAAGCAGGGCCAGTACCGAAAGCCCGATCAGGACTTTGCCGATCTCGTAATGTCCGAGATACGGCAGATTCCCGATTTTTGCCAAAAATACGAACATCGAGGCCAGCGTGAGCCGATTGGCCAGCGGCGTCTCTATAACGCGGCCTGCATCCCAGGCACGCGACGGGCCGCCCGGTCCGGATTTCGTTCGCGCCATCTGCGGCATCAGCATTGTCTGTCCCTCCTTATCAATTCACTCTAGATCCGGCGCATAGCCGGGCGCCACGAACGGGGTGCGGACCAGATCCGTAGCGCCGTTCCAAGCCCCAGGTATGCGATCCCCATAAACCATGGGGCAACCGGGAAAAACGCAAGCGCTACGAGATAAGCCCCGCCCGCGCGCACCAACAGATGAAAGGGCGGTACTTCGACGCCCTGGCGTTTCATGTCGAACCTCTGGACCACAGCGAGCACAGTCCAACGCAGGACCACGGCCCACGCGACACCAATCAGGCCAAAACTGCGAGCCAAAAAGAACACAGGCACGGCGTAGGCCACGAGTGCGACTACTTGGGCGCGAAAATTGCTCATGGCGGAATCCCGAGCGAGAGCGACACTCGATTGCACAAGCTCTATGGCCTTAACCAGGATGACAGCGGTCAAGACAGCAAACACGGGAAAGGCCCCGTTGTAATTACGGTTCAGCACCAGCGGCATGACCCACGGCAGGATGGCGGCCGCGGCAAGCCCCATCAGCGGAAGCACGGCCAAATTGATGCGCACGATCTCCGGCGCCTTGGCGTGGCCCTTGCTATCACCGGCCTGGGAAAAATGCGACAGCAATACCCGCGACAGCATGTGGACGGGCTTATTCAGAAGATTGAATAAGGTAAGCGCCAACACATAGACGCCCAACGCCCGCAAGCCCACGACATGGCGTATGACAAGCCTATCGGCGAGCTCACCCATGGCAAAAACGGACGAACCCAAAAACACCGGGAGCGCGGTACCCCAAAATGCCCGCCGCCAAGCGCCCGGCCAGCGTAGCCGCGGCATCCCCCGCATAAGCATGTAGCCCACCATCACGAAAGCCGTCGTGTAGGCCCCCAAGACCTGACCTGCAATGGGACCCCAATAGCCATGGTCCGTCGTAAGCAAGGCAAATATCCAGGCGGAGGTTGCGAGCGATGCGAACATGAGCAACGCCGCCTCGCGCCGCCTCCATAGGCGGGCGCGAGCGGCGCTCAAGCCGACATTAAAGATTTGATAGGCGGGAAGGGCAAACAGGGCTGCGGCCAGGACCGTGAATGACAAGAGATAGGCCACAGCCGCCGCCGCGTACAGCAATACGGATATTCCGAGCAGACGCAAGGAGATAAACGCCAGAAACTCGCCATCATCCACCGTGCCGCTTGCAACCCATCTCACGGTCGCAGGCGCGAATCCGAAGCTCGAGGCGTAGGCCCCAAAGAGAAAGTAGGCCTGAAAAAGGCCGTACACCCCGAGATCCGCGCGGGAGATATCGCGGCTAATGAGGATCGTCACCCCAAAGGTCACGATCGAAGCCGCGACACTCGCCCCGTACAAGGTGCCAGCGTAACGAATGATCTCTCGAAGAGTCACGCAATCCTCGCTTCCGTGCGACGGCTTGCCACCCACTCGTGACCCTTAAGGCATCCCGCCCGTCTACTATCCATAACTTTCTCCGCCCATCCGTGGGCTCAAACAGCTGATTTAGCCCGCCGCAGCCTCAGGCTTATCGGCGTAGCGCAGAAACCGTGCCGGGTTTCCTACGGCCGTCGAGTCGTCCGGCATGGGCTTGGTCACGACACTCCCGGCTGATACGATGCATCGACGACCGATGTCCGCCATGACGAGCGAACCTTCACCAAGCCAAGACCCCTCACCCACCCGGACCGGCTCCAACCTAAGCGCATTTCCACGGAAATCGCGCCCCCACCTACCCCCGCCATGCTGATACTTGCCACTTAGCACCGACACCCGACTTGCCACCATGACCCCATCCTCGAGGCGCGCGGTTCCGACAATACTAAAACTACCTATGCCGACCCCCTTTCCGACCTCGGCCTCCGGATGCGAAAAAAATGACCCGAACCCGACCGCAAGATCGTAATGACACCGTCTCAGCGTACGCATGTAAAAAGACGCGCGCAGAAACTGTCCGATCCGTCCTGGCCAAAGGCTTAAGAGCTTCGCTGAGACATCAAAAAACCGCTCGGACCCGAATCCCCGATAGGCCACGATCGCCGGGATCCAAAAGGGCCATGTGAAGAGGTGGGCCACCCACACAATCACGGCCTTCACCTGGTATCGCATAGTGTCCTCG
This sequence comes from Acidiferrobacter sp., assembly GCF_054609335.1. NCBI lineage: Bacteria > Pseudomonadati > Pseudomonadota > Gammaproteobacteria > Acidiferrobacterales > Acidiferrobacteraceae > Acidiferrobacter > Acidiferrobacter sp. The sequence goes on from NZ_JBTRWP010000009.1 coordinate 29,215, forward strand.
CTACCCCTTGATGAGGACCGGGGCTTCATGTAAGTAACGGGTCGTTCGGCGCTTGGCTGCGATATCGGCATAGATGCGCTTGGCTGACAACTCATCAGTCCCAAGGGCTGCGGCGAGCTCGGCCGCGGTACGGCCTGCATCGAGATAAGCGAGAGCTACGTCTAGCTCTGCGTAAGGAAGGGCGAAGTAAAAATCTTCCTGTTCCTGAGGCAGGCTATACGTGTCACTCGTTGGCGCCGATTCGATGATCTCGTGCGGCAAACCCATGTGGCGCGCGAGCCCATAGACCTGGGTCTTATACAAATGGGCTATCGGCTTGATATCGGCCGCACCATCGCCATTTTTGACGAAGAAACCCTGGTCGTACTCCAGTTTGTTGGGGGTCCCGACGACGACATAGTTGAGGCGGTCGGCATGAAAATACTCCACGTTTTTGCGGGTCCTTTGCTTGAAATTGGTGGCCGCCACGATCTCCAGATATTCCTTGAGACCCAGGCGCTTTTCGACGCGCTGGCCGCTTGGTCCCGCGGCAATAAGGTAGAAGTGGTTAAACTGGCCAGACAACCCTCCCGCAATCACAAGCTTATTGCGCCATCCCTGTCCGTATTCCGGGACGACTGAACGGATCGCGGCGTCACGCCGCTCATAACAACCGAGCGCCTCCAGGGCTCCGCTGATATCCTTTCTTTCGTAGGGCACGCCCAGCATCTCCACCACCTGCATGGCGAGACGCTCCGAATCCCCAGACGACTCCCGCTCGGGCAGCAGCAAGGCGATCACCCGCTGCGCCCCCAAGGCCCGCACCGCAAGCGCACAGCACACCGCGCTATCGACGCCCCCTGACACAGCCACTACCGCGCCGCGACGGCGAAACCCGACTACGGCCTCCTTGAACTGCCGCGAAATATCCTCTATCGCCCGATCGTAGTCGATGGCGAGCAACGATGTACCGGTGAGATCTTTTGCCAATTCCACTGTGCCGCTCCTACGCAGTCATCGACGAGGCCAGCGCAAAGGTCTTGCGGGCGACAAATCGATCGATGGCGTCGAGGCTATCCAGGTTATCTGGCACCATCTCCGCATCATCGACCCGTATCCCGTAGCTTTCCTCGAGAAACGCTATGAGCTCTATCACCCCAGTGGAGTCAATTATCCCGAGATCCAGGAACGACGCATCGTCGGTTATGGCCGAATCCTTTAGGCCCATCAGAAAATTCTCGGAGATATACTCCTTGACGTGATCCCTTACGCTTTTCATCGAATGTACTCCCGCTCTTCCTTAAGGGGTTGCTTTAGGCCTGCCATGTTGTTCGTCGCTTTATCTAGTCTTTCGCGGGCCAGCGAGGCAAGACCCGCCTTTCGTATCTTCCCCGTGTCCGTCTTGGGCAACGCCGGCACGATATGAACGACTCTCGGAACCATGTAACTCTCTAGGTGTTCGTTGCAATACCGCACGACATCTCGATCCGTGATCGCGGCTTTGGCATCAACGACGACGAATGCGTGCACAGCCTGGCCTAGGACTTCATCATCCACGCCAATGACCGCCGCCTCCATAACCGCAGGCATGCCATACAGAACGTTCTCGATCTCCTTCGGGCTTACCTTCTCGCCACGGCTTTTTATGATGTCATCCGAGCGCCCGACAAAATACAGATAGCCATCCTCATCCATGCGGAATATATCCCCTGAGTACAGGACCATCTCCCCTGGGTAAAGGCCCGGCTTCAGACATTGCGCGGTTTCCTCGGGCCGTCGCCAGTAGCCGCGCATAACGTGGCTACCGCGCACCACAAGCTCACCAACCGAACCGGGAGGCAGCCTGCGCCCTTCGGGATCGACGAGGTACACCTCTTCGTTGGGCATGCCGCGACCGACGCTTGTGGGCCGTCGCTCCAACTCCTCCGGTGGCAGATAGCTCACGCGCTTACATTCGGTCAGACCGTACATCGAGAATATTCGCGCCTGTGGGAACCGCGCTTTCAATCGCTCTATGTGCCTAGGTGGAAGGCTCGCGGCGGTGTTGGTTATGATCCGGATAGGCGAACAGTCATACGCATCGAGAATGCCCTCGTGGCCCAACAATATCGAGAAGGCAGTGGGGACCGCCGGAAACACCGTCACGCGCTCCTCCGCGACCACCTTCACAACCGCCGCCGGGAAGGCGAACGATCGCTCGAGGACCACGCAGGCCCCTACGGTTAACCCCATAAGGACCTGATAGAGACCGTAGTCAAAGGCCAATGGCAGGCAACAGAGAATGCGGTCGGAGGCGATGAGGCCAAGGTAAGCCAATACCGAACGCGCGGCGCTTACCATATTCAAGTGCGTAAGCATCACCCCCTTGGGTGAGCCCGTGGAACCCGACGTGTAGATGATGGCGGCAAGGTCCTGATCAATGATGGGTACCGCTGGGCAGACGGCGGATGCCGTCGCCAAAGCCCACGCCATCGCCCCCCACTGCCGATCACGATCGTCGGCGCCATTGACGATGACCACAGACGGCGTATAAGCCTGCAGGGCCATGCCATACGCCGACCGAAGATGATGGTCGCTTATAAAGGCCTTGGCCTGCGCATCCTCAAGAATGAAGGCAAGCTTTTCGGACTTAGTGAGCGGATTCACCGGCACCATAGCCGCCCCGGCCTTCAAGGCCGCATAGATTGCGATCACGGCCGCGCAGGAGTTGTCCATGAACAAAACGACGCGGTCGCCCCGAACCACGCCCCGCGCGATCAAGGTCGCCGCCAGCGCGTCGCTGCGCTCGTCGATATCCCGATAACTGAGCCGCTCGCCTGCGCACACCAAGGCCTCGGCGTCTGGGTGCTCGGCAGCCCCCTTCAAGAACGCATCCTGCAAAAGCATTCCCACGCCCCTCATCAACCCGCCACGACCTTGGGCAGAACACCCGTCGCACAATGCTCAGACCCATCGCGCTCCACAAATTGTTCATGGAGCAACATGGTCGAATAGATTCCGACGAATGCCATATTGTCTGCAAATCCTATTGCCCTGCCACGACGGCACTTATCAAACAGCTTACCAGCAGCCTCAACATCAAAATATCCGACTTCTAGCAGTCGCCTTTTTTCAAATGCCCGCGCCACACCTTCGTCAGGCACACCGCGATGGAAGAAGCTTGCGCTGTCCGGGGCCCTATAGGGCTGCTTTGGCCTATCACACACAGCGTCCGGGATGCGCCCGCGACCCAAGCGCTTCAGAATGTATTTCTCCTTGAGACCCATAAGCTTGTAGCGCGCCGGCAGGTCGTTCGCGTACTCGATCACCTTGTTGTCCAGGAAGGGGACGCGCGTCTCTACACTATTGGCAAGAGCCACCCGGTCGCCCTGCGAACTCAAGAGATAGCCCGACAAGAGCGTGTGCGCCTCAACATACTGGTCAACGCACAACTTGTCCCAGGACTCATGACGGGTCGGTAAACGCGGCCCGCCTTCAGACTTGTAGTCAAAGCCCACCTCGACGCGAAGGTCGGGGTGCAGGAATTGCAGGGCCCGCTGGGTCGTCTGCCAACGCGGCCAATGCCCGAAGCCCGGATGTTCCGCGGATTCGAGATCCTGCCCAAAGAACTTTTCAGCGTAAGCTTGGGATGCTGCGGGGTTCGCATTCAAATAAGGATAGAGACGTCCAAGGAGCGCGGGACGCATGCGTGAAGCGGGATGACGCGCCCAGAAGCGACGCACGCGGGCCTCGCGAAAGATGTCGTAGCCGGCGAGCACCTCGTCTGCCCCCTCGCCCGTCAAGATGACCTTGATCCCCGCCTCGCGCACCCGCTGCGACAACAACATCATCGGCACGGGTGCCGTTCGCAGGATGGGACTTTCCGCATGCCACACGGCGCGGGCGAATGCCTGGCCGATATCCGCCGTACTTACCGTGATCTCGGTATGCCGTGTGCCGAAGTGAGACGCCACCGCCTTCTGGTAGGCGCCCTCATCAAACTCCTGATCGGCAAAGCGCAAAGAAAAGGTAGGCAGGGGCCCATCCAGGATGCCCGCCATATAGGACACGATCATGGCCGAATCGATCCCGCCGCTTATATAGGCGCCTACAGGCACGTCGGACCGCACTTGGCGCGTCACCGCCGCTCGCAGAGCGTCATCCAACCCGCCAAGGCATTCCCCAAAATCCCGTGAATCACGGTTTCCGCGATCCGGAAACTCCCAATCCCAGTACTGCCGATGCGTCTGGCGGCCGTCCTCGGCGAAGGTGACGATAGATCCAGGAGCCACGCTCTCAATACCCGCAAAGACAGTGCCGGGCGCAGGCGCGCCCCAATATGTGAAAACCCGCGCAACCCCGCGCCAATCCAAATTCCGCGGGATTTCCGGGCAGGAAAAAAGGGCCTTCACCTCGGACCCGAAATAGACCCGGTCACGCCCTTTGTGGAAAAAGAGCGGGCGTATCCCCACCCGATCTCGCGCCAGCACCAACTTCCTCCGCCTTACGTCCCACAAAGCGATCGCAAACTGGCCATTCAGGTGGCGCGCAAAATTCTCACCGTACTCCTCGTAGAGGTGCACGATGACCTCGGTATCGCTTTGCGTGGAAAACGCGTGCCCGCGCTTTTTGAGAAACCTCCTAAGCTCGATATAGTTAAATATCTCTCCATTGAAAGTCACCCACACGCTGCGATCCTCGTTTGCCAAAGGCTGAGTACCCCCGGCCAGATCGATAATGCTGAGCCGTGCATGCCCCAAGCAGCAGAAACCATCCACATAACATCCCCGCCCGTCCGGTCCGCGGTGGTGAATGCGCGCCACCATCGCATCGACCTCCCGCGCCGCCGGCGGCTTGCCTCCTAAAAAGGACACTATTCCCGCGATTCCGCACATAGATCGTCCCCCTAGGCGTCGTGGTTAGTCTGAAGCTTTCCGATCTCTGCGCTTATTTGCTGCAAAAACTGCGCAATTTGGCTTTGACTTACGCGCACGGATATGCGGTTGCGCGCCTGAAGAACCGTCACCATGCTCTTCAACAGAGATTCGATCCCGTCTAACCGCGGTTCCATGGCGGCCACCGCGCGCGCCAGATCCCCGATATCGCGATGGCTTACCGACTCCACCTCGCCGAATGGCGATGGCGATGGTCGCAGGCTCTGACGCGACCGCGCATTGAAGGGCTTCCACTGCAGCTCCAAAATCGCCGACTTAACTGTCTCTTCGCTCACGCATTGACTATCGTCGGCGAAGGAGCAGGTGAGTGCCGTGTCACACAAGGTGTTTATAAGTCGCGGTATACCACCTGTGTACTCATAGATGGGCGGTATGGCATCACGCGCGAAAAGCGCCTCGGGATCAGCCGCGCCTGCCACGCGCAATCTGTGATAGATGTAGTCGGCCGATTCCGCCTCGGTGAGCGCGGCAATATGGAATCGCAGGCGTACCCTTTGGGTCAATTGCTCAAGCCCCGGCGCATCCAACGTTTCGTTGAGCTCGGGTTGGCCCACCAGGATGACATGCAGGATCTTCTGTTTCTCCGTCTCGAGACCCGAGAGCATCCGAATCTCCTCTAATACCCGCCGATTCAGGTTCTGGGCCTCATCCACTATGAGAATGAGTTGCTTTCGCTTAAGAAAGCTCTCGACCAGGAAGGACGACAGCATATCCATGAGCTCGACTTTGCCGGCATTGAAGGGGTTCAGGCCAAACTCCACGAGCACCGCCTGAAGGAATTGTGTCTCGTCCAGCTGGGTTTGGAATATCTTCGCCACCAACACGCTATCGTCGAACTCCGACAGGAGCTTGCGTATAAGCGTCGTCTTACCGGCCCCTACTTCGCCCGTTATGATGACGAATCCATCGCGGTTACGAATGCTGTAATCCATATAAGCTTTGGCCCGCGAGTGCGCCGCGCTCATGTACAGGAAATCCGAATCCGGCGTGATCTGGAACGGATGCTCTTTCAGGTGAAAATGGTCGATATACATGGCTAATAGAATATGGCGTTTGTGTAGTGGACGAATGGATCCGTCCGCATGCGGTTCGGGTTGGTCATATACGATATGCCCACAATCGCCCTCCACTCGTTGTACGACAACACCGGATCTGTACTGATACCGCGGTCATACATCCCCTCAAGACTTACACTGAGATCCGGCGATAGGCGGTAGCGCACGCGCATGCCACCACCGAAGTCGCGCGTGTCCGCGTTAAAGTTGAAATAATGAATCTTGACGTAGTCGCCAAATATTGAGTCCGTGAGACGGTCCGAAAAGTCGTAACCGATATTGAATACGCCACCTTCAAGCTGTTGGCTCAAGGTCGCCGTCAAGTAGTGCAGGTGCTGCCAAAATGCGCTGATCCGGTCGACCCCATAGGGGCGCCGGTACTCGTAGGCGAGATTCGCCATGCGTCCATAGTAGAGCCCGCCGCCTATGATCTGCCCTGGGTTTATGGCCACAGGTAGGATGAGATTCTGTGCCGGCGCCTCCAGAAGCGAATAGCGCCCAGCGTCTCCATAACTCCGGTCTGCCGAGGCCGTAACCCTCGATCGGGGCCCCAGCGAATCGGTGAGGGCGATGCGCGCCAAGGTCCCCTGCAGGGCTTGCGGCTGTCCCGTCTGCTCGATACGCGTGCGCCCACCCTGCGCCGTGAGCCCGAGATTCCCAAGGCGCGTATCCAGCCCCAGGAAAACATCCTGGCGCCTATAATCCGGGTTTACCAGGGTATTTTGGTAGCGCACTACCTCAGGCACGTAGTTTATGGACGCCTTAGTGCGACGCGAAAAGGCGTGCACGAAGCGGGTCTCCGCCACCCAGCGGTAATTACTGGTCGAGTACGTCGGCGGATTGGTCAAGGGCTCTTTCTGGTAGTAGAAGTTCCTGTAGCGTAGATCGACCTTGAACGCATCAATCGGGTTTACGTACCACGAGAAATTGGGGCCCGCCGAGAAGGCATTCGTGTTCTGCAGGTTTGTCGGCGCCATCACGAAGCGCGGGTCGATTGGCGCCTGTGTGAAGATGTCCCTTTCCGACAAGCTGAATGCCTTCGGCACGATGATGTAATGGGTGAGGGAGTTTACCCCGAAAAGGACATCGTTTCGGTACCTTCCTAGGGTGAAAACCCGCCCTATCGCCTCCAAATCCAGATGCGTATCGAGACGTCTACCATGTTTCTGATAGGAGAACAGCCCGCGAAAGAGGTTGATGTACTCGTTTTCTTTGTGCGTCGGCGACCTAAAGATGTTGTTTGTATAGATCCCGTTATACCCTAGTCCATATTCGATATGGGCCGCCTGCGCCCTTACGGACAGTGCCATAAGGGCGCAGGACCCCATGCCCAGCATCCTGGCGATGCGGGCCGATCGATTGATTTTACGCACGCTCTTAATTCCAGATGATGCGACGTGGCTGCGGCTGGTCGTTAAAAACGACACCGAGAAACTTCTGCTCGTCGATTCCTTTGGCGGCACCCCAGATCTGCGACTCCGTGGCCTTCCCGTAGGGCACGACGAGCAGAACAAAGTCCGCAATCTCCGCGAGCACGGCCGCGTCCGCGGACTCGGCGGGCGATGCGGCGTCGAGCACGATGTAGCGGTCAGGGTAGCGGTCCCGCAAATGGCTAATGAGATCCCGCATACGCCGGGAATCAAGGTGCTCAGTCCCAGCATCGCTCCGACGGCCCGCCGGAATCAGTCGAAAACGGGGCAGTCCACCCTCGTGAATGATCTGGCCCACGTCGACGTCCTCAGCCTCGAGGTAATCTGTCAAACCATAATGAATGTCGCCTGCGACGAGGCGATCTTGTTGCGGATCGCGCAACCGGCAATCGATCAAAAGCGCAGTCTTGGTCTCGTCGAACGCGAACGCGGCGGCCAGATTCAGCGCTACGAAGCTTGCACCGCCATCGGGGACGACGGAGGCCACGAGGATCACGCAGTTCTTGGGGCCTGCGTTCTGCAAGATGTGGGTCCGCATGTGCCGGAACGATTCCACCACTCGGGTGTCCTCCATGTCTTGGTAGATGATCTTGGCCTCTTTCAGATCGGATTTCTCCATCTGAAACTTCTGGGTCATCCTTGGAATCTGGGCCGTGTAGGCCGACAATTCCTTGCCACCCAATACGAGCGGCTTTTCCTGCGCGGCGACCGAGGCAACGGTGGGCACCGGCTGGGCAATGTCGTCCATGGCCCGGGCCTTTTGCAACGCTTTTTCGACTTTGCTCATAGTGTTCTACCTGAAAGGACGATGCTGACAGCGATGAAGAGGACGCTAAACACGAGGACTCCGAGCCAATGAACGCTACGGCGGGCGGATAGCGCTTCGGTCGGCGCATAGAGATGCGGTACGACCGCGAGTAGTGGCAGGTTCAGGGCCTCGGGAATAACGGCCTCGGCGCGGACTCGTGCATCCATCTGGTCGCGGCCATAGAGCAGACCGAACGGGAGCAGAAGACCCAAGACGATACCGCCTATCACGAAGAAGGCGAACGGGGGCCCTATGGGGTTAACGGGCCGCGTGGCCGGCTGGTAGACCCGGAACGAAAGTGCCTGCCGGGCCTCGTCTAGGTTCAAAGACACGCGGGCCTGTTCACGGCGTTTCAGGAGGCCTTCAAGTGTTTTCTGGTTCACCTCGTAGTTGCGCAAGAGCGTCGACACGGCGGAAGAGCCTTGGGCGTTGCGCAGAGCCTTCAACTGCGTCTGCAACAAGGCTTGCGACTCCGCGGCCTCCGCCTGTAATGTGGCGACCCGGGTCTGGGTCTGGTCCAGCTCGTGCTCCAACTTCCGAAAGAACTGTCCTGAACCCACCGCGAAGGCGAACGACTGCTGGCCGGGATGCAAGGCCTTCTCGCGCGCCGTAAGACGCACAAGCTTCGTGCGCAAGCCCGCGATCTCCGAGTTCAGGGCCCGGATGCCTGGATAGGTGCGTCGGTAGTAGAGTCTCAACTTCTGTAGCTGGGCCTCGTCCGCGATGAGTCGCGAGCGATCGACACCCTCTTGGGCGAGGATCGAGCTGCTATGGCCCTGGCCTGTGAGCTCCTGTTCCAGAACACGCACCCGTCCTTGATCTTCCTTGAGCTCGATCCGACTCTTGTCGTAGGCCATGCGCAAATGGGCGATTCGCCGCCGTTCATAGCGTGCGAACGTATGGTTGGCCTCCATGGTATTCGCCTTCAGCTTCTTAATCTCGGCGGCCTCGCTCGCCAGCCTGTGGCGATACAGGGCAACCTCGTTGTTCAAGAAGGTGTAGGCCCCTTGCGACTGGTTCAGGGCCGCCGTTTGATCTTGTGCGATGAATTGGGCAACGACTGCCGCGGTGACGCGGTGGGCACGCGCGGGGTCGGAATCCTTGAACGAGACGCTTATGAGATTCTTGCCAAGGTCCATGACCGATGCTTGGCCGCGCATACTCTTCAGGATCACCGCCTTCTTACGCGGTGACATGGATTTCTTGAACAAGCCTGCCTTCGCCAGGGCGGGCATGAGGATTTCGTGGCTCGTTATGAGATCTTGAGCGATCTTGGCCCGCTGCTGCCCCACATCCGGCTGATAAGCGGCACCTTTGATGAGCGGCGTTATGAGGCGCTTGTTGTTGACGAGAATGAGCGAGGTGGACTGGTAGGTCCTGGGCCACAGCAGCCCCACGACGGTCGCGAGCGCCGTCACAGCGATGAATGTTCCGGCAACGAAGCGGCGGTGCGAGAACGCCTCCTTGCCGAGAATCTGAGCGTTTTGCTCGAATGTCAGTCTCATACTTTGTCCTTATTTCAGATACGGATGACTTAGAGGAGGCGCTCAGGGACCGTGACGATATCCCCCGGGCGCAGACGATAGTTGGTGCCGAGCCGCCCCTCGCTCAGTATGTTGCCGAGATTCACGTGAATAACGCGCTCGGAATGGCCTACGACCCGATGGATCTCGGTGTCATTGGCCGCTGCGAAGGAGTCGACACCGCCGGCATCCAATACCGCATCGAGTACCGTCATGCCTGGCTCGTAGTGGAGCGACGCGGGATGCTGAACGGCCCCCGTGACACGCACCATGTCCTCGTAGCTGTCCTGAACGACACGCTTCACGATCACCGTCACCTGCGGGTCCCGGACGTAGTACGCGAGCTTGGACTTGATCGTCTGCGCGACATTGGACGCGGTATGTCCGGCCACGGGTACAGCACCGATCAGCGGCATCGATATGCGACCATCCGGCCGCACGGGAACGGTCTCGGACAATCGCTTGTTATGCCAAACGGAGATCTCGATGATGTCCGCTATGGCCAGACGGTAATGGGGAATGGTGGCGCGAGCGAGCGTGGCCGTGCGCGGCGCCCCACCGCCCGCGGACATCGGGGTCTGCGCGCAAGCGCTTAGCCCGACCAACGCGAAAGTGGCGACTAATAGCTTTAGCTTCATCTGTTCCATCCTTGGGTGCCTGTTCCTTGTAAGAGCAACTCAACATTATCGCTACGGGCTCATCCCTTATATCCGACCAAGGTCCGCCCGCGAGACTTAAGGTTTACTAGCGTGCGCCATCTTGAAAGATAACGACCTGAACCGTCTGAAAAAGAATAATCAGGTCCAGAAACAGCGTGTTGTTTTTTACGTAATAGAGGTCATACTTGAGCTTCTCTATGGCGTCTTCGACGGACGCGCCATAGGGATAGCGCACCTGGGCCCAACCCGTGATGCCGGGTTTTATGGCGTGGCGATAGCCGTAGTAGGGAATGTCCCGCCTAAGTTGGTCCACGAAGAACGGGCGCTCGGGGCGTGGCCCCACGAAGCTCATATCTCCGCGCAGGACATTGAAGGCCTGCGGCAATTCGTCGATGCGGACCTTGCGGATAAATGCGCCAAGCCGCGTCGCGCGGGCGTCGTTCTGGCGGGCCCACTGCGGCGCCCCATCTTTCTCGGCGTTGACGCGCATACTACGGAACTTGAGCAGGGAGAAAACGTGCCCCCCCTGCCCCACGCGATCCTGCCGATAAAACACCGGACCATGGTCCTCGAGCTTGATCAGGATCGCCGTGATCACCATGATGGGCATGCACACAAGGAGCAGGACCGCGCTCACTGCCATGTCAAAGGCGCGCTTTACCCACGCCTTGAGAAGGCCTTGCTCGAAGCCATCAGCAAATACGAGCCAGCTCGTATTGAGCGACTCAAGCTCAATACGCCCGCTCTCGCGCTCAAAGAAGGTGGTGAGATCCATGACGCGTGTCCCTGCGAGCTTGCACTCGAGCAACTCATTGACCGGCAGCGTGAGCCTACGGTCGCGACTTCCGACCACGATCTCCGTGACACGGTTGTTCCTGGCGATGGCCGCGATGGACTGGCCGCCGCGCAAGACCAGTGGACCATCCATATCCTCGCGTCCGCCGCACGGAACGAACCCCACGATCTGGAACCCGGGCCGCCCGGCCCCCCCTTTGGCGAGGGTAAGGACTGCGCGCGCCCGGCGGCCCGTACCTAGCACGAGCACTTGACGGTTAATGGCCGTATGGTTGGCCACCGCCAAATATAGGATTCGGGTAAGCATCGTCCCACACAAGGCCACGAGCACGACGGAGGCGAGCACGGCCGGCGGCAGGACAAGCGAGGGCAGCACCGGCAAGAGGACACAACACACGAGGAAGCCTAGGGAGAGACTTACGACCAGACGCGGGAAGTAACCCCACTGGCCCTCCTTCAGTTCGCGCTGATAGAGGCCAAGCGCGGTCATGACGGTCACCATCACGAGAACGAACAGAAGCGCCTTGCCCGACGTCGCACCCAAATGCGTCCGCTCGGCGAGCCCGCCGTAGCGAACCTGTGCGCCGAGATAAAGCGCGCCCCACAGAACCAATATCTCGGAAAGGCCAAGAATCAAGAGACTTTTGGGCAGATAATGCCTGAAGATGCGAATCATGTTACGTCCCTGTAACGGCTCAGCTGGCGCCATTTAGCGGCAGCGGCCGCCTAGAGACAATCCGACTTCGGTCTGTTAGACATCTATCCAGGGGGCCACACCACCTCGTCGCGGCGCGCACAGGGAAGGCCGTTCCCCGCGTCTCGTCTGAAAAAACCGTTACAGCACAAGACGTCTAAAGGGGGCGGTCGGCACGGCTCAGATCGCCTTCGCTATATGCCCCTACGACCCGTCCTCTTCCCGATCTCGGGTACGCAGGCGCATGAAACGCTCCTTGATGCGACCCTCTAGACTGAAGTTGCCCCCACCCGTAGTACCGAATATCTCACCGAAGATCCTGTAATCCCTCGTGTTTTTGCGAATGGGATGGTGTTTTTTCTGTAAAAGTGTAGTCACTAACCATTCATGATAAGTGTTGACATGTACGCTTATAACACTTATTAAGATCGGTATGTCGAAGAGAACCGGCGTAGCATATGTAGTTACCACGACACGCCGCCACAAGGGGCGGACCTACCATTCCCATCTGTTGCGTCGCAGTTATCGCGAAGGCACGCGGGTCCGCAATGAGACTCTGGGCAATCTCTCGCATCTCCCCGATTCTCTGATCGATATCATTCGCCGCAGCCTGAAAGGCGAGACCTTCGTGCCCGTGGCCGAGGCCTTCACGGTAACCGCTTCACGAGCCCAGGGGCACGTGCAGGCCGTGGCCTTGATGATGAAGCGCCTGGGGCTTGCCTCGCTCGTGGCCTCCAAGCCTTGCCGGGAACGCGATCTGGTCATGGCGATGGTGGCCGCGCGCATTCTGGCGCCGCACACAAAGCTCGCCACCACCCGCTGGTGGCACACGACGACACTCGCTGAAGACTTCGGGTTCCCAGACGCCGATGAGCAGGATTGTTATGCCGCCATGGACTGGCTGCTGGCCCGTCAAGACCGTATTCAGAAGAAGCTCGCTACACGCCATCTTGAGGAAGGCGGGCTGGTGTTGTATGACCTCAGCTCCAGCTATTTCGAAGGCAATGCCTGCCCGTTGGCGAAGCGCGGCTATAGCCGCGATGGCAGGCACGGGACCCTGCAGGTCGAGTATGGGTTAATGACTGATGATCGGGGGTGTCCTGTGGCGATCTCCGTGCATGAAGGAAATACGGCGGACCCTACGACCTTGATGCCCGAGATCCAGCGCGTGAAGCAGGACTTCGGCATCGAGTCATTCGTGATGGTGGGCGACCGCGGCATGATCTCGCAAAAGGCGATCCTCTCGATTCGTGAACACGGAGGTATCGATTGGATCACGGCATTAAAGAGCGTCAACATTCGGGCCTTAATCGAAGACAAAACCGGCCATGCGGCCGGCAATGCCCTACAACCCGATCTGTCATTGCCGGCCGCATGGCCGGTTGACGAGCGTAATCTGCTGGAGCTCACCCACCCCGATTATCCGGGCGAACGCTTGGTCGCCTGTCGGAATCCGGAGCTTATGATGCTGCGAGGCCATAAGCGCGAGGCCCTCTTGCAGGCCACTGAGGAGAGCCTCCAGAAGATCCAGGCCCGGGTCACCGCCGGACGCCTGAAGGGGCGGGACAATATCGGAGTTCAGGTGGGTCGCGTCATCGATCGGTACAAGATGGCCAAACACTTCGAGAGGGACATTCAGGACACCACCTTCTCCTTCCGTCGTAAGACCGCAGATATTGCCGCGGAAGCGGCCCTAGATGGCGTTTATATCATCCGCACCTCGGTCCCGGTCGTTCGGATGGAGGCCCCTGAGTGTGTACGGCGCTATAAATCCTTGGCCCAGGTCGAGCGCGCCTTTCGTTCGCTCAAAACGATGGATCTGAAGATTCGTCCGATCCATCACCGCTTAGCCGATCGCGTAAGGGCCCATCTCTTCCTCTGTATGCTCTCCTATTACGTCGAGTGGCATCTGCGTGAGGCCTGGCGGGAATTGATGTTTGCAGACGAGGATCAGGAGGCCCAAGAGACCCGCGACCCCGTAGCCCCTGCAGAGCGCTCTCTAGCCGCCAAAAGAAAAGCCTCACGACATCACCAGGAGGACGGCACCCCGGTGCATAGCTTCCAGACCTTGCTCGCCGATCTTGCCACTGTGATGCGCAATACCTGTTGCGCCCCGGTGGCAGGTCCCAATGCCCCGAGCTTCTCGGTGACGACTACGCCTACGCCCCTCCAAGAGCGGGCCCTGGCATTGATCGAGAATCTGGTCGTGTAGTCAGAACGCGGAAGCGCGTTTGTGACAAAACGACTTGAATCATAAGAGAAATCTGTTTGGTAGTGGGGGCAACTTCAGTCTAGACCACGGTCGGTGGGTTCGTAGTAGACGGCAGGTTTCATGCCGTCAGGAAAATAGGAGACGCCAGCAGCATAGGCCTCTGGTTCGTCGTGGGGGTAGCGGTAATCGCGGCCGTGGCCCAAGCTTCGGGCAAGCTTGGTCGGGGCGTTGCGCAGATGCGCGGGAACCGGTTGCGTCCCGTGGGTTTGCACGTCGCGCAGGGCGGCCTGGAAGGCCCGGTAGACGGCGTTACTCTTGGGTGCCGAAGCCAGATACGCCGCGGCGTGGGCAAGCGCGAGATCTCCCTCGGGACGCCCGAGGCGATCGAAGGCCTGCCAGGCATCCAGGGCGATGGTGAGCGCGCGCGGATCGGCGTTAATGTTCCCGCAGCCCCGCTATTAGATCGGTTGGAAATCCGGCCCCGCCATCATTTTATGACCAGGCGCCATCACCCCATTCATCTCGACAAGGATCCGGCGATTCGGCGGCGTCTCGGCCTCGTTGTTCCTAACCACACGCGCAGACAACTCCTGATGCTGGCCCACCGCCGGCACCAAATCATCGACAAGATAGCGCGGGGCCCATCCCACAACCTCATAGCGCCGAGTCGCGAGCTGAATGGCGATACCTGTAGCGGGGTTATTCAGCTCCAAAGCAACCTGCAGGGGCTCGTCCGACATAAGCGTTGGCCAGACCTTATGCACCTCCTCACTAAGGTAACGTAGTCCGTGCAGAAAAAACCGACACCGAAAGCGGTTATCTGGGCCCATTTCCAGTCTCGGAAAGACCTCAAAATTGTCCGTCTGCCGCTCGCCGCCCGATAACGCCAGAATCTCCACTGGGTCTGGATGTGCAGAATCCAGTGCAAGCGTGCGCAGGTAATCGGGAAAATCTTTGCGCTGAAAATCAAGAACGCGATTCTTAAACAAAGGAAACAGCTCACCCGCCTCATATCGGGCGCGGAAGTTGGGGAAAGCCATAAGCGGACGAAACCCTGCCTCCTTCGCCGCGCGCCAGGCCCCGTGCACATACGTGAACCAGAACAATCCCTGTTGCCGATCTGTATCTAGGCGACCGACGGGGAACCAAGCATTTCCGGGCCCCGGGGACTGCCAAGCCAAGTATAGCGTTCTCGTCATACCAACCCCTTCAACACCTTCAATGACTCCGCCAAAAAAGCCGCACAAAAGGTCTTGGCGATCTCGCTCATTCTGTCCTCCGGGACCGACTCCAGAAAAACGGACAGCTGCGGCTTGCTCATACTGATAACCCTCGTAAGCGCCGGAAGGAAGTGCTCCCTGCAACCAGGCTCATGCATCGCTCGCGCCAAAAGCCGTTGCGGGTTCTCCCCCTGCCGGTCATCCCTCGACCAATAGACTGCACCATGGCCATTCCGCAGATACTCACTCATCTTACCATTGGCCAAAACTAGCTTCCGACGCTCATCGGTCAACTCACGACCTAACGATGAGGCATGATCGAAGGTCGGTGCAACCTCGCTCATTGCGCCGACATTGCAAGCGGCGTGATGCTGCCTTGTCTCTAAGATACCCCAGTTTTCATGGTGACGATCCGTGTTACCTATGAAGGCATCCAGAACTATATAACTTGCGAGCCTCTGCAGTGCCTGCACCCTCGCAACCGATTCATGGAACAAAGAATATACAGCCTTCGTCACATTGCCAAGCGTATGATCGGACTGCTGAAAGCGCTTATTACGATCGTACCCTATGACCCCACCCGCCAAAATTTCATTACCGTGAACCAAATTCACCCCGGATGACCGCGCAACGAAGGAGCGCGAAGCACATCCGCGTCGCCCCTGATACGCGGCAAGCTCAACCCTGGCGGCCGGTATGTTGGCGCCGCAAGCGATCTCCGCGGCAAGCTTTTCCGCCCAATCCTCACCGGTGTTCCTGCGCGCTTCCTTAAAGAGCCACTCATGCCCCTCGAAGCGGAACCAAAACTTCGGCTTTGAGCCAAGCGTTTCGTCCCCAATGACCCACCGTGGCGGAATGTCGATAACCGGATAGAATTGCATCGTAGTCCCGCCTCCGCGGGTTGCCCAAACCAACCTGATTGCATGCTCTTTCCGGAGGCATAGAGCCACCCGCTCTAGCCGGGCATTAACCTCAAAGCGGAGGATCCAAGACAGACCCTCGCGGCATTGGTCTTTGTCCTCAGGGGCTTCTTTCCCGCCGGAAAGATTTGCAACACGGAGCCTGTCGGCGGTCCCTCTCCTGCGGCACACTCACTGCCGACTGTATACCGCATCCGTAATTAGCTACCATTGTGCGCCAAAGGAATCCGCTAAGGTAGCGTAGCCAGCTGCGCCCGATTACGGACCTGCAATCCCACATTTGAGTGCAGATAACCCCTACGACCCGCCCTCTTCCCGATCTCGGGTACGCAGGCGCATGAAACGCTCCTTGATGCGACCCTCTAGACCACGGTCGGTGGGTTCGTAGTAGACAGCAGGTTTCATGCCGTCAGGAAAATAGGAGACGCCAGCAGCATAGGCCTCTGGTTCGTCGTGGGGGTAGCGGTAATCGCGGCCGTGGCCCAAGCTTCGGGCAAGCTTGGTCGGGGCGTTGCGCAGATGCGCGGGAACCGGTTGCGTCCCGTGGGTTTGCACGTCGCGCAGGGCGGCCTGGAAGGCCCGGTAGACGGCGTTACTCTTGGGTGCCGAAGCCAGATACGCCGCGGCGTGGGCAAGCGCGAGATCCCCCTCGGGACGCCCGAGGCGATCGAAGGCCTGCCAGGCATCCAGGGCGATGGTGAGCGCGCGCGGATCGGCGTTACCGATATCCTCGCTCGCGGCGCGTACCAACCTCCGGGCGACGTAGCGCGGATCGCAACCCCCATCGAGCAACCGCGCGAGCCAATACAAGGCGCCGTCGGGGCTCGAGCCACGCACTGCTTTGTGCAGGGCGGAGATCTGGTCATAAAAGAGATCCCCACCTTTATCGAAGCGCCGATAACGTGTGCCGGCCGCACGGCGCACGTGTGGCTCCTCAATGAGCCCGGTGCCCGCCTCCTCCGCGAGCTCCGCTGCCATCTCAAGCAGGGTGAGCGCCCGGCGCCCATCGCCATCGGCCAGTTCCGCTACGAAGGCGAGCGCCTCGTCCGACGCCGTGAAGACACTCGCCAGACCCTCTGGCGCCTCCAGGGCCCGATGCAGGAGCGCGATCAAATCCTGCTCGGTGAGAGGCTCTAGAATATGGAGTCGCAGACGCGAGAGGATGGCGGCCGTGAGCGCAAAGGCCGGGTTCTCGGTCGTCGCCCCGATCAGGACCACGCTGCCCTCCTCCAAGGGTCGCAGCAGCGCATCCTGCTGGGCGCGCGTGTAGCGATGAATCTCATCTATGAAGGCGATAAGGCCGCGCCCCCTTTCACGCGCCTGCCGTCCGCGCTCCTCCAAATCCTTCAATTCCCGCACACCACTCGAAAGCGCACTCAAGGCGACGAACTCCTCGCCCGAGGCCTGCGCTAGCAGACGCGCGAGCGTGGTCTTGCCGCTTCCTGGTGGCCCATAAAGAATCATGGGATAGGGGTGGCCGCGTTGATAGGCCACACGCAGCGGCGCGTCCGCCGCCAACAGCGACTTCTGTCCCACGAACTCGGCGAGAGTCCGGGGGCGCAGGCGTTCCGCCAGGGGAGTACGCACTATTGGTAGACGATGGCCGTGTGCGGTGGCGGCCGGAACCGGAAGGTGGAAGTTGGAAGTCGCATGTTCCAGTGCAGACCGCGCAAGCGGATGTCGGTCGTCTGATCCATGGCGTCCTCCACGACGATGCGCCGGATGCGCGCCCCGTGGTAGCCGATTCGAATCCAGCGGAAGCCTTGGCCGCGGCCATGCGGCTTAAGGCTTATCCACCGCAATCCGCCGCGGCTTGCGAGCGTTTGCACCGAAAAGAAATTCTTAAGATGACCATCGCCCGCCAGCAGTAGCGCGGGCGTGCGCCCGAGCGCGGCGCTCGCGCTGTAGCGCGTGGCCTGCGCAAGCCCAGGATCGTACAACCACACACTATGCCCATGTCCTATGATCTGCTCCCGGTAGGGCGCGGAATAATCCCAACGGAATCGCCCCGGGCGCTCAAGCCACAGCTGCCCCTGGCCATGGCTCACCACCCGTCCGCGGTGGTCGCGCACGGTCTGCGTGAATTGTCCGTGCAGGGTATGGACGGTGGCGAAGAATCGCGCAAGATCGGCGGCAAGGACCTGTGACGGGACCAGCGCTGTGAGCCACAACGCGACCGATAAGAAGCTGCGGCCCATGAATCAATCCTCCGGTGGGGGCGGCGCGAGCACCTCGCGACTGCCGTTCGATTGGAGCGGACCGACCACGCCCGAACGCTCCATCTGTTCGATGAGCCGCGCAGCCCGGTTGTATCCTATGCGCAGGCGCCGCTGCACACCGGACACCGAGGCGCGTCGGCTCTCGGTCACGATACGCAAGGCCTCATCATACAATTCGTCGGCCTCACCGTCTTCCGTTCCGCCTTCCGCGCTACCTTCGCCGCCCTCTTCGGGGGCGAATATGCGCTCGTCATACACAGGCGTGCCGGTCTTTTTCAGGGCCGAGACCACTTTATGCACCTCGGCATCGGCCACAAAGGCGCCATGGACGCGATGCGGAAACCCCGTCCCCGCCTGCAAGAACAGCATATCGCCGTGGCCCAGCAATTGTTCCGCCCCCATCTGATCCAAGACCGTGCGCGAATCGACCTTGGCAGATACCTGAAAGGCAATGCGCGCCGGAATATTGGCCTTGATGAGCCCGGTAATGACGTCGACCGACGGCCTCTGCGTAGCGAGTACGAGATGCAGTCCCGCCGCACGCGCCTTCTGCGCGAGGCGCGCGATCAATTCCTCGACCTTCTTACCGACCACCATCATAAGGTCCGCCAACTCATCGATGACGATGACCACGTAGGGGAGCCGGCCCATCTCCCGCACCTCCCCCTCGGGCGCCAGGGGATCGTTCAAGATCTCGCCGCGTGCGTGTGCATCGTCATAACGCTTGTTGTAGCCAGCGAGATTGCGCACGCCGAGGGAGGCCATGGCCCGGTAGCGGCGATCCATCTCGCCTATGCACCACCGCAAGGCCTGCGCGGCCTGCTTCATGTCCGTGACTACAGGCGCCAGGAGGTGCGGTAGCCCGTCATAGACGGCGAGCTCGAGCATCTTGGGATCAATCAGGATGAGCCGCACGTCGGCGGGCGTCGCCTTATAGACGAAACTCAAGATCACGGCGTTCAGACACACGGACTTTCCAGACCCGGTGGTGCCTGCGATCAGGAGATGTGGCATACGCGCCAGATCCGTCACGACAGGCTGACCGCTTATGTCCTTTCCGAGCGCGAGCGCAAGCGGCGAGGCGACCGCCTCATAGGCGCTGGATGAGAGAATCTCGCGCAACCGCACCACTTCGCGCCGCTCATTGGGCACCTCGATCCCGATATAGGTCTTGCCCGGTATGTTCTCGACCACACGCACACTCACCACCGACAAGGCGCGGGCCAGATCCCGCTGCAAGCCCGTAATCTGGCTCGCCTTGATGCCGGGGGCAGGCTCGATCTCGAAGCGCGTGATGACCGGACCTGGGTGCACCGCCTCCACCTTGACCTCGATATGGAAGTCGAGCAGCTTCTTTTCGAGGAGACGCGACATGGCGTGCAGCGACTCCTCGGAAAAACTCGCCTTCTCTCCCGAGGGCATGTCGAGCAGAGACAGCGAAGGCAATGCCGAATCGGTAGATGCGAGAAAGCTCGTCTGGCGGCTGCGTGCGACCGGCGGCTCCTCAAGCACCCCCACGGCGGGCTCGATGCGCGGCGGCGCGGGCCGCTTCAAGGCCTTGCGGCCCTTCAGTACCGTCTCCTCGCGTTCGTGGCGCGCGCGCCTGCCTCGCCAACGATCCGCCAAAGCCCCAAATCGCGCCCTAATCCCGAACACCACGCCAAAGGCCGCATCCCCGACGCGATCCATGACTCCGAACCAAGAGATGCCGGTCGCGAGGGTAAAACCCGCCAGAAACACGGCGAGCAGGAAGAGTGTCGCCCCCACGGGATCTATGATGCGCGAGAGCGCGGTCGACACGACCCCGCCCAAAAGGCCACCAGCACGAAACGGCAGGAAGAGCGGTCCGTGGAAATCCAGACCCGCCAAACCACAGGCACCGACGAAGGCAAGCGCCACGCCAAACGCTGCCACCTTCAATGAATGTCCGGGGGCCGCAGCGCGCGGACGCAAAAGACGCACGCCGCCCCAGGCGACGAGGATCGGAATCACATAGGAGGGCACACCAAGCAGCGCGAGTAGACTGTCCGAGAGCCACGCGCCAGCAAGCCCGCCCGCGTTACGCACCGCGGTGCCGCCTGTGTGCGACCACCCGGGATCGTCGCCATGGAAGGTCGCGATCGCGAGCGCCATATAAAGGGCGAGCGCCAACACCACAAACAGCAAGGCCTCACGCACGAGGCGCGACGCCGCGGGAGCAAGCGCCGCTCGCTCGCGCTTAAACCGTGCCTGACTCATGCGAGTGAAGTCTCCACGCCACGCCCAGCCGACACCTGGCACCTCATGATGACATAGCGGACGCGACCGCATCGTGCGCGATGCGGCCCTCGCGCACATTGAGACCGCCCGCGAGCCGCGCATCGTCGACCCCTTGTGCGGCTAAGATCTGCACATAGGGTAGCAGCACAGCGGAGAGCGCCTGCGATGCGGTACGCGGCACGGCACCCGGCATATTGGTCACACCGAAATGGATGACACCCTCTTCGACATAGGCCGGATGTCCGTAATCGGTCGGGCGCATCGTCTCCACACATCCGCCCTGGTCGATCGCGATATCAACGATGACAGAACCCCGCCGCATCCCACGCACCATCGAGCGGGTCACAACGCGCGGGGCACGGGCGCCCGCCACGAGTACGGCGCCTATGAGCAGATCGGCCTCGCGCGTGGCCGCCGCGATCGTCTCCTCGTAGGCTGGCAAGGCTGTCACATTGGGGCCTACCGCCATCATGGCGCTCAAACGGGAGCGTAAGCGATCGAACACGGTGACCCGCGCACCGAGCGCGGCGGCCACGCGCACGGCATTGCCTCCCGCTTCCCCGGCGCCGACCACAACCACGTGGCCACGCTCAGCCCCAGGCAGGCCGCCCAAGAGGATGCCGCGGCCGCCCGTTCCAGCGTGCAGGAGTTGCGCCCCAATCTGGATTGCGAGCCGTCCGGCGATATCGCTCATAGGCGCAAGCAGCGGGAGCTGGCCATCTTGGACGACGGTCTCGAAGGCCACGGCGGTGAGGCCAAGCCCTTGAAGGGCCTCGGTCAATGGGCGGTTGGCGGCGAGGTGCAGATAGGAAAACAGGATATGATCGGACCGCAACAGGCGCCACTCCTCACTGATCGGCTCCTTGACCTTCACGATCAGCTGCGCCGACCGGAAGAGCGTCTCGGCGTCGGGGACGATGCGCGCACCGTGCACCGCATACTCCTCGTCACCGAAACCGCTGCCGCAACCCGCCCCCGCCTCGAAGAAGACCTCATGCCCCTCCTGGACCAGGACCGCCACCGCGTGCGGCACCAACGCGACCCGCGCTTCCCATGGCTTCACTTCCCGTGGTATCCCTATGCGCATACGATCCTCCGATCCTTGCCAGTCTAACGGGCTTTGGACGAGCCCGCCACGGCGCGTTGATCCAGGCCGACAAAAGGGGCAGGATTGGGCCTATAATACCTGATCATTGCACCCTGCGAGGCCTGTTATGGCAGCACCGCGTCACGCCCGTCTCCTCATTCTCGGATCCGGTCCCGCCGGCTATACGGCCGCGATCTACGCTGCGCGCGCGAACCTGCGCCCGCTTCTGATCACGGGCCTCGAACAGGGCGGTCAGCTCATGACCACGACCGATGTCGATAACTGGCCAGGCGACGTCGAGGGCCTGCAAGGTCCGGACCTAATGGACCGCATGAGGCGCCATGCCGAGCGCTTCCAGACCGAGATCATCTTTGACCATATCCACAAGGCCGACGTGAGCGGCCACCCCTTCGTCCTTAAGGGCGATGCCGGCGAGTACACCTGCGACGCCCTCATCATCGCCACCGGCGCGTCGGCCAAGTACTTGGGACTACCCTCCGAGGAGCGCTATCGAGGGAAAGGGGTATCGGCCTGCGCCACCTGCGACGGCTTCTTCTATAAAGGGAAGCCCGTGGCGGTGATCGGTGGCGGCAACACGGCCGTGGAGGAGGCCCTGTACCTTTCGGCCATCGCCTCGGAGGTCATAGTCGTGCACCGCCGGGATCGGTTCAAGGCCGAGGCCATCCTGATCGATCAGCTGCTCGCCAAGACCCGAGATGGCAACGTCCGCATCGAATGGAACGCCGACCTCGAGGAGATCGTGGGGGATAAGAACGGCGTGACCGGGGTTCACATCAAGACGCCGGACGGCCAGAAGACCATCCCCGTCCATGGCGTATTCGTGGCCATCGGGCACGCACCGAATACCGGCCTCTTCGAGGGGCAGCTCGACATGGTCAAGGGCTACATCAAGACCGGCCGAGTCGAGGGTCAACTGACGGCCACCAGCGTCCGCGGGGTATTCGCCGCCGGAGATGTCCAGGACTTTATCTACCGCCAGGCCGTGACGTCGGCTGGCAGCGGCTGCATGGCCGCCCTCGACGCCGAACGCTACCTGGGAACGCTCGAAGGGAATCCCGCGCATGGCGGACAATCCTGACGATCCCAAATCGCAATTCGCGCGGGCCATGAAGGACGTGCGCAAGCTCGCCCAGGACCGGGTCACGCCGTTTCGTCCGCGCCTACGCCCGATCCCCTGGCAGTCACGACGTGACGCCCAGGCGGTCTTGGCCGAGATGCTCTCGTTCACGCCCCACGACGTCGACATCGCCACTGGCGAGGAGCTGCTCTTTCGGCGTCCCGGGATCGACAAGGACACCATGCAACGTATGAAACGCGGGCATTACGTCCTCGAAGGCGAACTTGACCTGCATGGCCTCACAGTCGAGCAGGCGCGCGGCGCCTTCGCGGGCTTCCTGCACGAGGCCACCCGCCAGGGCCTGCGCTGTGTGCGCATTATCCATGGCAAGGGCCTGGGTTCGGAGGCCCGTCTACCGGTCCTGAAGGGTTATGTGAATCGCTGGCTCCGGCAGACGAACGCAGTCCTCGCGTTCTGCTCGGCGCGCCCTGAACAAGGCGGCACCGGCGCCGTCACCGTACTCCTGAAACGCCAGATTTAGGGCGCTCGCCGCAGATCCAAAAGCACGACGGCATGCGCGCTCATGCCCTCGGCGCGTCCGGTATAGCCCATCCCCTCGGTAGTCGTCGCCTTGACGTTCACGCAGTCCAATGCGACCTCAAGGTCGGCGGCGAGGTGCTCTGCCATCTGCCCCACAAACGGCGCAAGACGCGGAGCCTCGGCCACGATCGTGGCGTCCATATTGACCACGAATAGCCCCCGTTCCTTGATCATGGCGACCACGGTACGCAGCAACATGCGACTATCGCAATCCCGATAGCGGGCATCCTTGGCCGGGAAATGCCGGCCCAGATCGCCCAAAGCGGCGGCCCCGAGACAGGCGCTCGTCACCGCGTGAGTCAGCACATCGGCGTCGGAATGACCGCCCAGACCGCGGGGGTGCGGGATGGTCACGCCCCCTAAGATCAGCGGCCGACCCTCCACCAGCCCGTGCGCATCGAACCCCTGCCCTATTCGCATATCGTCATCCGCTCCGAGAATCTTGTTGCGCCAGATAGATCTCCGCGAGGGCCAGGTCCTCGGGCATCGTGATCTTGAGGTTGTCGTGGCTGCCGGCCACGAGGCGGGGGTGGCCACCCATACGTTCCACGGCCGCCGCCTCGTCGGTCACAAGCTCATTGGCCGCCACCGCCGCCGACAGCGCCGCATAGAGCCGCTCGAATCGGAAGACCTGCGGCGTCTGGGCAAGCCAGAGGTCACGGCGATCGACGGTGGCGATCACTTCGCGCTGCGCATCGCCGCGCTTGACCGTATCGGCCACAGGACGCGCCAGGAGCGCGCCATCGGGCGACTCGAGCGCCGCCTCGTGGAGACGCCGCAAATCGGCTTCGCGGACACAAGGGCGCGCAGCGTCATGCACAAACACGAGATCGCCCGAGGCCGCCTCGCCGCCCAGGGCCGCGAGTCCGTTCAGGACCGTGAGGGCGCGCTCGCCACCGCCTACGAAGGTCAAAAGCGGCGTGGTCAGCGTCGGCCGCACGGCCGCCCAATAGGTATCGTCGGGGGCAAGACCCACTGCGATGGCGCGCGCGCGCAGGCAATCGAGTCGTCGCAAGGTCTGGGCGATGACTGTGGCGCCTGCGAGCGGAAGGTATTGCTTCGGGCGCGAGGCCCCGAATCGCATACCGCGGCCAGCGGCCGGCACGACGACAAAAACGCGAGGAGATGACACCTGCCCTAGGTTCCCAGTCCCACCGATCCCCGGATGACCTCACGCGCAGCCTCAAGACTCACGCCCTGGGCTACGGCGAGTTCTCGGGTGAGATAACCGTCAGCCAATTCCAAGAGGCGTGCCTCTTCGAACGACAGGCCGGCCTCGGCCTTCAGGCGCAGCAGATCGCGCACCGCCGAACCCACCTGCAGGACCCCGCCGGACTGAATGCGTCGTTCGAGATCCTTGTAGTGCTCGGCCCAGGGGCCCGCCGGCCGCGCGCTACTTTTGTCGGCTAAGACCGCGAGAAGCTCCTTCACGCCCTTGCCATGCAAGAGCGGACGCAGGCCATTGCTCACAGCACGGGTCTTCGGCACCTTGATCGTGACGCGGTTCTCGGGGATCCGTATGACGTAGCAGAGCTCATGCTCGACCCCGAAGACCACTTCCTCCATGCCCTCTATGACCCCGACACCGGCGGTGGGGTAAAAGACATCCTGCCCGACCTTGAAGTCACCTTTTTTCATAGACCGTTCCTAAAACCATGTCCTTGTCTCCCCCATTAGAAGGGAACATCTGGCCAGACGCTCTCCGAACAGTGCTGAGAGCGATTCGCGCCACGGGATCGCACCGTGGAATTCCAGGTAGGACTCAATCCCGGCCTTTCGGGCGGGAGAGGTGGTGGAGCGGTTTGTTGCGCTCCACACCGGAAATGCGCTACATGCGCCGCTTTGAGCGTTGTCCCAACCTTCGACCAGAACGACCACACATGCTTTGCCCGATTCCTTGCAGGTAGGGCGAAGGTGACATGGCCGCCGTTGCGAGTCGGCACGATGGCCTGCTGCACGGTCGGGCGTTCAGACAACCCCAATCCTCGACGGGCGATGGCGTAAGCCGCGCCCTGATGAACAGAAATACCTTTTTGTTGGGCGAAATTCACCGCCCCGATCACCGACGTATACGCCGGATTGACTTCGATCACCTCGACGCCGTGACGGAATGCGGCCGCCTTGATGGCTGAGGCCACCTTGTGGCAAGCCAACGACGAGAGGATTCGCGCCTGCTTGGGATCGGTGGTTTCGAGTTCGGACTTTTTCTTCTGAAAGTTGAGCGCTTCCACCACAACCGGCTTTGCGGCCGCTTGCGCCTGCGCGGCAATCGATATGGCAACATCGCCGATGGTCGCCTTCGCTTGGTCTCGCGTCTTCCCATAGGTAATCAGATCGATGCGCCGAGCGTCAATCAGGTTGCCGAACCGGTCCGTTTCCGACACGGCCAGGTGGTCCGCATTGACATCGACGCCGATAGCGCCGAGTTCTTTCCGGGATACCCGCTCGACGGGACGGGCGTCGACGCTAACGAAGATTCGCCAGCCCTTGTCGTCGCGGACGAAACGATAACTGAGCGCCGTGCCTATGCGCTTCACGGTCGGTTTGCCGTCCTTGGTCTTGCTGTGAATGCGCTGACTGGCGCCAAGTGCCGCGATGATTTGCTCGTGGCCGTAGACGAAGCGGACGTTCTGAATGATCAGGTACTTGCCGGTCGCCGCCATCGCGTTGGGCAGGCGCAGTTGTATGCTTAGCGTACCATCCTCGGCAACGAACGCCTGACACGACTGATTGCCCGCCGTCTCATCCTGACTGCCCAAGACGAAGAACTGGCTCGACCGCGCCTGTTGCCAGTCAGCTTTCCATTCGCCATGATCGGCATAGCCGTTGGCTTCCAGGTCGAACTGGGCGTGAAACAGCTTCTTGCTGCCGAAGCAGAGTCGAACGATTCCGGCTTGGTGGTCCGCCTTCAGGGCAACGAGCCGGCCTTGCAGGCTCATCAACCGGCGTTTCTTCTGGTGCAGCTTGTGGGAACCGGGCGCTTTTGCTTCCAGTTGGGCGACGAGCCTGGCCGCTTTGCAAATGCGGTTCTCGGCCTCGGCAATCAGTTTCGGGCAACGTTCCTTGATCGCATCGATCTTGCCTTCCAGTTCCACGCGCATCGCATTGAACTGCCGCGCCGAAATACCGAATCGTGGTTGGAATTCGCGCTTCAGATCGTTCAGCGAGCCACCGGCCTGGACCGCTGCGAACAGGCAGCGCTCGGCCTTGCCATACAGCTCGACATAGGCGCCTAACGTATCGCATTCACCCGGCGTGAGTGCCGGACGCGTCTGGTAGGTGAAGATCGGGCGGTCACTCATGGCGACGTAACCTCCGGTTCATGCAGCGCATTCAAGGCTTTTTGCACACGGTTCCTGGCGGATCGTTTGCCATAGAGCCTCGCACCCATCGAGACCATGACCTCATGTAGATCGGGGACAATGTCGTCAGTCATCTCGTCAGGTTCCACCACAATGAGTCGGCGTCCCTGGGCGGACAAAGCGGCTTCGACATACTCGAAACCGAAGCGCATTAGCCGCTCGCGGTGTTCTACCACAATCGCGTTAACCTGGGGGTTGGACAACAACTTCAGCATGTTGCGCCGATGCCCATTGAGTCCGGAGCCGACCTCTCGCACAGATTCGACCACAAGCAGCCGCCGTTCCGCGACATATTCCGACAAACGGGCGAGTTGCCGGTCCAGATCCGCTTTCTGGTCCGCGCGTGACACCCGCGCATACAGCGCTACGCCTTGTGGCTTGGTCTCTGCCGGGTGGACAATGATCGTCCCTACGGGCAACTGTTCAGCAGGCAAAGGCAACTTGCCCGCATGGAACATCTTCCATGCCCCCTTGTAGGTGAGGCCCTGCTGTTTTGCCCATACACTAAATTTCATTTGGAACATTATGCCATAAAATACACTTCAATGCCCGAAATTGAGCCACTGTCGGCAGTCCTTCGCGGACCGAACTCCGACAGAATACGCGCCTCCAAGGCCGCACCTTCGGCAGTCGGCGCTCGCACCCGGCTTTCGCTCGTGCTTCGCATCGCCATTCCGACCCCTGCGACCTCAGCTTGCTGTCGCGTCATCAAGTACACCCGCGCCATGGACTCCATTATGCCCTGAAGACCTGAAGACCTGAAGACGGACAACGAAAGCGCATAAAGCCTCCGTTTTGACCCGCACGCGCCGACCCGGCGCCTGGGGTATCGCCCAAGAATCATTGTACGAGGATGTCGGCACGCCCACATCCCACCGCACCCCAAACAGAGTACCCGAGGGGCGGTACACGAACGCACCTCCACTACGGCGCTCCTCATCACGCCGCGCTTTGGATTACAATGCCGACCCTATGGTGACGTCCGCCCCCGAATCGAACGCAGTCTATTCCCCCCTGAATCCGCCGGCGCCGTCCGGACGGGAGCATTGGGTGGGACTCCACGCAAGCGCCCGCGGGCTTGCGCTCGCGCGGCTTGCCGAGAGCGGCCGCCTCCTCATCGTCGTCACGCAAGACGTGCGCTCACGCGAGCGCCTCGAAGACGAGCTTGCGTTCTACCGGGACCCGCGCGATCCGCCGGTCCTCACCTTTCCCGACTGGGAGTGCCTGCCCTACGACCGCTTCTCGCCGCACCCGGACATCGTATCCGAACGGCTGGCGACACTGGCGACCCTCCCGCATCTGACCCATGGCATCGTGCTCACGGCGGCGGCCACGCTCATGCATGTCCTGCCGCCCTCGTCGCACCTCCTGGGCCACAGCTTCCTGTTGCACATCGGGGACAAGCTCGATATCGACCGCTTCCGCGAACGCCTCGTACAAGCCGCCTACCACGCCGTGGGCCAGGTCATGGAGGCCGGCGAGTTCGCCATTCGCGGAGGGCTCGTGGATCTGTTTCCGATGGGCGCCGACACGGCCTACCGCATCGACCTCTTCGACGACACCATCGAGTCGATCCGCACCTTCGACCCGGAGACGCAGCGCTCACAGACGACGCTCCCTGAGATCCGCGTACTCCCGGCGCGCGAACATCCGCTCACAGCCGACGCCATCCAGACCTTCCGTTCGAACTACCGCGTGGCATTCGCAGGCGACCCGCGCGCGAGCGTCATTTATCGCGAAGTAAGTGAAGGCCGCAGCCCGGCCGGCATCGAATACTATCTGCCGCTCTTTTTTTCCGAGACCGCGACCTTCGTCGATTATCTGCCGGCCCACGCGATCCTGGTATTCATGGAAGGCGCGCGAGCGCAGACCGAGCACTTCGAGAAAGAAGCGGCGGAACGCTACGAGGCGACCCGCGGCCACATAGAGCGGCCGCTACTCCCGCCCGAGCGGCTGTTTCTTGCGGCGGCAAAGCTGAATGAGCGCCTGGCACCTTTCTCGGCCATCTCGCTCGCCGACGAAGGTGACGGGGTGGTACGACGCTTCGCCACCAGCGAACCGCCCTTCCTGCCACAAGAGACGCACACACCCGAACCCTATGCCGCCCTGCTCGCGGCGCTCGACACGGGCAGCCGACGCACCCTGCTCGTAGCCGAGACCGCCGGTCGACGCGAGGCCTTGCGCGACACCCTCGGCGCCCACGGACACCACCCGCGCCCCTTCGATTCGTGGCAGGCCTTCATCCAGGACGACGCGCCGCTTGGTCTCATGTCCGCGCCGCTCGACCGCGGCCTGGAGCTCGACGAGCCAGCCTTAAGCGTTATTGTCGAATCGCAGCTCTATGGCGAACGCGTGCAACAGCGACGGCGACGCGTCAAGGTCCGCGACCAGCAGGCCCTCCTGAAGGGCCTGGGCGAACTTAAAGCCGGAGATGCAGTGGTGCACGAAGATCACGGCGTGGGTCGCTATCTCGGGCTTGTGAAGCTCTCGGTCTCGGGGATCGAAAACGAGTTTCTGGCGCTCGAATACGCCGGCGGCGACAAGCTCTATGTGCCCGTCACGGACCTCCATCTTCTTGGACGCTATACCGGCACCGACCCGGACCGCGCCCCCTTGCACAAGCTCGGCAACGAGGCCTGGGACAAGGCCAAGCGCCGCGCCGAAGAGAAGGCCCGCGATGCGGCGGCCGAACTCCTCGAGATCTACGCACGGCGCGCGGCCAAGCCCGGATACGCCTTTGCGGCCCGGGGTCTCGAGTACACGCGCTTCGCCGATGCCTTCCCGTTCGAGGAAACGCCCGACCAGACGCGCGTCATAGCCGAGGTCTTGACCGATATGGAAAGCCCGCGCCCCATGGATCGCCTAGTGTGCGGCGACGTGGGCTTTGGCAAGACCGAGGTCGCCATGCGCGCCGCCTTCCTCGCGGTCCAGGACCACAAGCAGGTGGCGGTCCTCGTACCCACCACCCTGCTCGCCCAGCAGCACTATCAGAACTTTCGCGACCGCTTCGCCGACATCCCGGTGGAGATCGAGATCCTGTCCCGGTTTCGCAGCCGCCAAGAAATCGAGCAGGCCCTGAAACGCCTCGAGGCCGGTCACGTCGACATCGCCATAGGGACCCACAGGCTCTTGCAAGAAGACGTGCGCTTCAAGGCCTTGGGCCTCGTCATCGTCGACGAGGAACACCGCTTCGGGGTCCGCCAAAAGGAGCGCATGAAGGCGCTGCGCGCCCATGTCGACATCCTCACCCTGACTGCGACACCGCTACCGCGCACCCTGAACATGGCGCTCGCGGGATTGCGCGACGTCTCCTTGATCGGCACGCCCCCTCAGGATCGCCTGTCGATCAAGACCTTCGTGACGCCGTGGGACACGGCCTTGATCCGCGAGGCCTGTCTGCGCGAGATGCGCCGCGGAGGCCAGGTCTACTTCCTACACAACGACGTCCGCTCCATGGCGCGACGGGAACAGGAACTGAAGGCGCTTTTGCCGGAAGTCGACATCCGCGTGGCCCACGGACAGATGCCGGAGCGCGAACTGGAACGTGTGATGCTCGACTTCTATCACCAGCGCTTCCACATCCTGCTCTGCAGCACCATCATAGAAACCGGTATCGACGTCCCGACCGCCAATACCATCATCATCGAGCGGGCCGACCGCTTCGGCCTCGCCCAGCTCCACCAGCTACGCGGGCGCGTCGGCCGCTCGCACCATCGCGCCTACGCCTACCTCCTGACCCCGGACCCCGCGGCCCTGACCGCCGATGCCTGCAAGCGCCTCGACGCAATAGCCTCCCTCGAGGATCTGGGCGTGGGCTTCGCGCTCGCCTCCCACGATCTGGAGATCCGCGGCGCGGGCGAACTGCTCGGCGAATCACAGAGCGGCCAGATCAACGAAATAGGCTTCGGCCTCTACAGCGAACTCCTGGAGCGCGCCGTCGCCACCTTGAAGGCGGGGCACGAGGGCGCAGGAGAGGCGGTCCTCTTCACCCGCCAAACGGACATCGAACTGCACGTGCCGGCCCTGCTCCCCGAGGACTATTGCCCGGATCCCCACCTGCGTCTCGTGTTCTACAAGCGCATCGCCAGCGCCTCGAACGGAGAGCTCGACGATCTGGCGGGCGAGCTCACCGATCGCTTTGGCACACCCCCGAAGGCTGCCACGCGCCTTTTTCGACTCGCGCGTCTGAGACGGCTTGCGCGACCCTTAGGCATCACGCGTATCGATGCGGGGCCCAAAGGCGCGCGCATCCAATTCACGCCCAATCCGGCGCTGGATCCGGGGCACCTGATCGCACTTATGCAATCATCGCCCAAACAATACCGCTTGGACGGGCCCCAAGGCCTGCGGGTACAGGCGGAATGGGCCGACCCCGATACCCGCATCGAGGGGGTAATGGCGCTCATAAAGAGCCTCGGCGGCGAACCGCAGACACACGTCGAAACACCACCGCGCCGCCAGCACCGCTAAGCACGAGAGGCATACACGGACGCGAAAGGGTCCGCGGCACGCGCTGTGAGCATGATCAGGGCGTCACGCCATTCGCAGCCGGCGGCCCTGACCCGCGGTCTTTTTAGAGGCTGACACGGGCTCAATTAGGTAACGCGGAAGCCGCCATGGCCCACTGGCCTGTATACAGGCGCGTGCGGTCCGCCCCTACGACAGCGCTGTTTGCAAAACAGGCAATCCAACAAAGGTCGGGCTCCGCAGCTCCGCGGCTCAGGCTGCAGCTGGCAGGCCCTGCGAGACGTGTTGAATGTGAGTCAATCATCCACAGACTTGTCCACAAGTTTTGTGGACAACGCGAGCAAGACAATCCACAAGCCATCCGACTTTGATCGGATGCGCTGGATGCCGGGCAAGGTTCAGGTGAAGACCGACCGCCGGGATAGTGAACAACTTGCACGGTTGCACTAGGCCTGCGAGCTCAACGCAACTTGGCTCCCGGGACCGGAATCAGAAGCCGTGCGCGATCTCACCCCCGGGTATGCGGTGATCTAAGAGACATCGGTCGACGCTCTCGCCATGACCGAGCCGCAGACACCCGCGAGGCAGCGCCACTTGCGGGGCACTGCGTGAACGAGGATATGCGGGCGAAGTGCGTCTGGGCCCGACCCGGGTGAAGCGTCACTTCAAACGGGCACAGGGCAACAGTGCGGACATGACGGTCCCTGCCCCACGCCCACAAGATCGAATGCGGCAAAGCGGGGGGGGCGGACCGGGGCGCGGATTGCCTGAAGCGAGAGGCAATTCCGGCGATTACCACCCGCGTGACTGAAAGAATAAGGAGGGAAAGAACGAGCAGCAACGAGAGCCACGTCGAATGCGCGGGGGCCCGCGGCCCTGGATTGGACTCTTATCTGGTCGCTTGGTGCGGCTGACAGGCCCCGTAGACCTTGAGTGGCTGGCTGCGGTCATACGGCTGCTGGAGGCGCCGTGCTCCTAAGCCCCGGGGAGCCCCCTTTGGCTTGCCGCCGCCCCTGTCGATATGCGCTTAGTGACGGCCAAGCTTCACGGCGTTTTGGCCGCCGAGCCCTTCTGTGGTCACGCCTTTGTGTTTCGCAAGAAGCGCGGGGGGCGTCTCAAGCTCCTTTTCTGCGACGGTTTGGGATTGTTGTATCGGCGTCTCGATCAGGGCCGGTTTCATTGGCCGCGCGCGGAATCAGGAGCGGTTGAGCTCTCATGTGCGCAGTGGGCCCTATTGATGGAGGGGCGCCCCTGGAGCGCGTTGCCACTGCGGTCAGTCTTGCAGGATAGATTGGCTTGAGTTATACTTTAGTATAACTTAATCGCACGGAGGTGCGCCATGCACACAACCAATCTGCGCAAAGTGGGCGGCTCGATCATGTTGGCCGTCCCACCAGCCTTTCTCGATCAACTGCATCTGCAAGCTGGTGCGACCGTCGGCTTGGCCGTCGAACACGGCTGCTTGGTGGTCAATCCCAGCCCGCGACCGCACTACACGCTCGCGGAGCTGCTGGCCGCCTCTGACTATTCGCAGCCGCAACCGGCCGAGGAACGTGAATGGGTCGATGCGCCCGCCGTAGGTGGCGAACTGCTATGAGGCGCGGCGACATTTACATGGTGTCGCTCGACCCGACCGCAGGGCATGAGCAAAGCGACAGCCGCCCCGTCCTGGTCGTATCGCCGACCGAGTTCAACGAGGTCACCAAACTGCCGGTGATTCTTCCGATCACCAACGGCGGCGAGTTCGCCCGCCGCTTGGGCTTCGCCGTGGCCGTAACCGGCATCAAGACCACGGGCGTCGTTCGCTGCGATCAGCCGCGCGTGATCGACCTGGCCGCCCGCCACGCTCGCAAGGTCGATACCCTGCCAGAACCCATCATGGACGACGTGTTGGCCAAAGTCGCCACGCTTTTCGAGTAGGCCGAGCTTGAATGCATTTCGCCGCCTGGCAGCGAAGCTGGATCAATCGCATGATGGGATACGTGCCCGATCTGCACAAGATTTGGGTCGGAACACCCGACGACCAGCTCATGCAACTGAAACAAAGCGGTCGATCTGGTGCGACGCGCCGAACATCGCACCCTGAAAGCCCAGGGCGAGGAGACGCTCACGAAGACCCCCTATCTTTGGCTGAAGAACCCACTGAACTGGACAGATCGCCAGCGTGAGCGTTTCCAGGCGATCAAAGTCGATGCGCTGTGTGAAGCGCTACACCGCGCCATCCAGGCTCTTAGCTGGACACGTCGGGTGCATCCTCAAACTGTGGCGAGGCGAAATAGCGGCCCTGCGCCCAGTCGACCCCAAGGGCGGCCAAGGCATCGGCACATGCCTTATCCTCGACGCCCTCAGCGATCGTGCGAAACCCAAGATCACGCGCGAGATCCTGGAGACCACGGAGGATACGCCGACCTTGCGTGGTCTGGACCCGGTGCACGAGCACCTTATCCAGTTTGACAAAGGCGAATGGGAGTTCGGTGAGGTAGCGAAAAGAGGAGTAGCCGCTGCCAAAGTCATCTAGCGCGAGCCGGATGCCGAAGGCGAGGAACGGGGCAAGCGTCCGGCGCACGGCATCAAAGTCGCCCAGAAACTGCCGTTCGGTGATCTCGATGACCAAAGGCTTTTCGGTATCGGTATCCGCGCAGCACGGCATACTTGTACGCGTGATACGCTGAAGGAGATCCTGCACCCGTTCAGCGTGGTGGAAGAGATCGGTCGAGACGTTGACGAAATAGGCGATGGGCGGGTCTTGGGTATTGCGGGTGACTGCACAATGCTCGATGACTTGGCCGATCATGTCGTGATCGAGCCTATGGAGCCACTGGAACCGATCCGCCGCCTCGATAAAATGTTCGGCCTCCAGCACGCCCCCAGGCGTGATGATGCGCGCCAGGGCCTCCTTGGCCACGAGGCGACCATCAGCCAAGGCCACGATCGGCTGGTACGCCGGTCGCACCTGTCCCGACGTGAGCGCCGCCTCGAGTTGCTGGGCGGTAGAAAACAGGCTGCGCCCCCGATCACTCGCCCGAGCCGTCCGGTTGCGGCCGTCACGTTTGGCCTCGTAGAGCCCCATGTCGGCGTGATTCAACAGCGTCTGAACGCTGTCGCCGTCGACCGGAAAACAGGCCATCCCGAGGCTAACCGTCGCACGCAAGGCATGTCCCGTGCTCACTGCGAAGGAGTGAGCCGTAATGCCCGCGCGCAGACGCTCGGCGATTGCACCAGTAATCGCGCAGTCCGCGCCTGGCAGAAGGCACAGGAATTCTTCCCCACCCCAACGTCCCGCCTGATCCTCGGCGCGCAGAGACTCCCGAAGGATGCGGGCCATTTCCTGGATCACCGTATCGCCAACCCCATGGCCATAGCCGTCATTGATAAGCTTGAAGCGATCGATATCGAGAAGCAGCACACCATAGGTCTCGTGCGCTCGGCACGCTTCGCCATGCAGGCACTCCAACGCGCCCTGCATAGCGCCGCGGTTCAGCAAGCCCGTGAGGCTGTCGAAGGTGGCAAGCGTATTCAAGCGGTCGCGCAGGGCCGCCTGGGTCAGCGCCACCTGGGCTAGATGTTGAAACGCGACGAAGGGGGCCCAGCCCAAGCGCGCGAAATAATCCGGCTCGTCGGCATAGACCGCCACCAGGCCCTGCTTGCCGTCACCGGCCTCACCGAACGGAAAACTCGCCATTACCTCAAGACCGTAACGCAAGGCCTCGGCGCGCCAGGGCGCAAAGGCCGAATCCGATCGGACAGTGGCCAGTACAGGCCGTCCACCGGCCAAGGCGCGCAGAACCGGGCTCAAGGGGCGCGTGGCCTCGTCAGCCCCCAAGACCAGGGCCTGGGCGTATTCGCGAGCGGCGCCCACAGCGTAAGTCGGGCGAATGATGGTGGTGTCCGCGTTTCCGAGCCACATCCAGGCAAGCCGAATGTGGCGGGTCGCCGCCACCAGAGCATCGCAGAACGGTCGCAGGATGCTCTCAGCATCCCGGCCCTGAGCCAGACGCGCCGCCGCCTGCAGGAGTGCCGCCGTCACAGCCTCGCGTTCGACCTGAACAAGCTTGTCCGAGCGGGTATTGGGTGCGGTCAAAGAACCTCCCGGACGCGTCAGGAACTGAATGGTCGAGGCGCAGGCCGATGCGATGGGCCGGACACTGGCCGGCAACGCTGCCGCATCAAAGCCCCCACGGCGCCGCTGGGCGCAGCGACATCCCGGGACGCGGCGGCGGCACGCATGCTCACCATCCGGCGCGACCTCGATACAACGAACAAAACCGCGTGGCTTCTCGGCCAACGGTTCAAGTCCCGCGATCCCGGCCCCCGGAATCCTAGGGGCGCAGAGAAGCTATCGTAACCCTTTGCGGGCCGCGATGCGCATCGCTCATGCGTCGTCTCCGGCGAGGCCTTCCGGGAACAATACGCTCTCGTAACCGAAGAATCTGAGATCGCGGATGCGCGTCGGATAGAGAATCCCATCGAGGTGATCGCACTCGTGCTGCACGACCCGCGCATGAAAGCCCTCCGCCTCGCGGTCGATCGGGCCGCCCTCCATATCGTAGCCGCGGTAGCGTACGCGCCGATAACGGGGAACGAGCCCGCGCAGGCCGGGGACGCTCAGACAGCCCTCCCAGCCCTCCTCCTCTTCGTCGCTCAAGGGCTCGACGATGGGGTTAACGAGGATCGTCTCGGGAACCTCGGAGGCATGAGGATAGCGCGGATTGACACGGACCCCGAAGATTACGACCCGCAAAGGCACGCCGATCTGCGGCGCGGCAAGGCCCGCACCCTGGAGCGCCGCCATCGTATCCTTCATGTCGCAGACGAGATCGCCGAGGCTTGCCACCGAAATATCCGTGACCTCCTGGGCGCGCGCCCATAACAAGGGATCGCCCATGCGCCGGACCGACCTTACCGCCATGCCTTTACCCCTCGTCCGTTCCGCCCCATACTAGAGGCATTGTACCAAAGGAGCGTTTCGTGCGTCGCATAGCCCTGATTGCCCTCTCCGCCCTGGGTCTCGCCGCGCAAGCCTGGGCGGCGCCTGCCCCGCGCCTCTACGAGGTCGACGTGCTCGTGTTCGCGAACCATCTGCATAAGCTCAATGGCGATGAACACTGGACTCAGGAAAAGACTACCCCTATCGCAGGCTTCAAAAAGGCGCTCTCGCCCAGCCACGGCCTGCCTGCGTATTCACAGCTCGCGCTCGCACAGTCGCTCCTTGCCAACCACCCAAGCTACACGATCCTGGCGGCGCGCAGCTGGGTGCAGAACGCCGTCACCTTGAGCAAGACCAAACCTGTGCGCATCATGAGCCATCGTGACGGCGGGCGACTGAAGGGCGTCATTCGTGTCTTCCAGTGGCGACTCATGCATGTGGCGCTCGACCTGCATTACACGCCGTCCGGCGGGACGTCGGCGTCCAGCGCGTCGTCCGACACAGCCTCATCGTCGCTCTCGCCGTCATCCCTCTCGTCGTCCCCTGCAGCGAATTCCGTACCGACCTATCAGATGATCGAATCGCGGCCGGTGGCGCTGCGCCGGACCAATTACTTCGACCACCCGAAATTCGGCGTCCTCGTACGGGTCGTGCCTTACAAGGGACCCTTGACCGCGCCCCACTGAAGCTGCCTTCCGGGCGCCGCGTCCGGCGGGATCAGACGGCGTGCAGCCGCGGTATCGCGTGCTCGAGCAGCGTCCGGACCTTGGCCATGCCGGTTTCGAGATAGCGCTCGATCGCGCGCAGATCGATCTCCCCCTCGGATTTGCCAGCCGCGTAATTGGCCACCACCGAGAGTGACGCGTAACAGAGCCCGAGTTCACGGGCAAGCGCCGCCTCCGGCATGCCGGTCATACCCACGATGTCGGCTCCATCGCGCTCGAACTTCAGGATCTCGGCAGCGGTTTCGAAGCGCGGCCCTTGGGTGGCCGCGTAAGTGCCTTTGGGCGCGAGCGCAAGCCCCGCGCGCGCGGCGCCGTCGCGCAAGACCTCGCGCAAGGCCTCGCAGTAGGGGTGGGTGAAGTCGATGTGGGTCACGGGTTCCGGATGGCTTCCGAAAAAGGTGTGAGCCCGCCCGTAGGTGTAATCGATGATCTGGTCCGGCAACACGAGGGTCCCGGGCGCAAGCTCGGTATTGATAGCCCCGACCGCGTTCACCGCCACGACATGGCTTACGCCGCACTCTTTCAGGGCCCACATATTGGCCTGATAATTCACGCTATGCGGCGGTATGGTATGCCCGTGGCCATGACGTGGCAGGAAGATCACCTCGTGATCATTCACTAGACCATAGAGCATGGGCGCCGAGGGCTCGCCGTAGGGCGTGCGCATGACACGGCGTTCGCGTACCGTGAGGTTACGCAGATGGGTCAGGCCGCTGCCGCCTATGATCGCAAGCGTCTTCATAACGTCCTCGCTTCAGGTAACCCGCCCCATGAGTCGCGGCAGGCCAGACTCCACATACTCCGGCCCGTCACGGGCCCCTCGCACCTGCGGAAGGACGCTTGGATGAGCGACACACTCGCAAGAGAGAGGACGGCAAAGCCAAACCTCAGGGCAGGGCGTAGATCTCGTCTGTGTTGCGCAGAAAACCTTCGTAATCCATGCCGTAACCGAAGACGTAACGGTCAGGGACGTCGAGACCGGAGAAATCGGCCTCGAGACCTTCCGGGCGCGTCCGTCGCTTCGTGACCAACACCGCCTTCAAAACGGCGGCCGCCCCGCGCGCACGCAAGGTGTCGGCAAGCGCCGCCAGGGTTACGCCTTCGTCCAGGATATCATCCAACAAGACCACGGTGCGCCCCGCCACCGGCAGGCACGGGCCGGCCTCCCAACTGAGTTCTCCGCCCGTCAACGCGCCACGATACCGCGTCGCATGGACGTAATCGACCTCCAGAGGAAAATGCAGGCGCGGCAATAGGTGCCCTGCGAACACCAGGGCACCATTCAAAACCACCATCACGATGGGGTTGGTCTGGCCCACCGCCGCCCCGATCGCGAGCGCCATGCGGTCCAGGGCCTGTTCGACATCGGCCCGGGCGTGAATCCGTTCAGCCGTCTCCAAAACCCGCCAGGCTTGGCGCGCCTGCGCGCCGCGATCGTTCCCCACGGCCACCGATCAATACGTGAAGGTCACGGTGTCATCATCCATGGCCTGGGTGATGACAAAGGCGCCGCCCACGGTCTCCTCGATCTCCGGAATGAGATCCTTGCCCCATAGGTCGAGGGTCGGCGTGCAAACCTTGAAATGGACGCCCGCTTCATGCGCGTCCTTGATAAAATCGTAAACCGACTTGCTGCTGCCTTCCTGCACGAAGAGCTTTTCAGCCACACCCTTGACCGCCAGCTCGCCTGCGCGCGCCGTAAGCACCACCGTCACGTCATACTCCATCGCCGCTGCGACCGTCGCCTGGAAAAACGGCGCGCCGAGCTCAGAAGGATTATGCGGGTCGGTATTCACCATTATCATCAAAAGCTTGTCAGCCATCGCTATGCTCCGCCCATACGATCAAAGAAAAGACGCGCGATTGTAACAGCCTGTGCTTATAAAGCCCATAGCTTGAGGTCGCAACCCAGGGTCCCGCCGCGGCGTCACCGGACACCAGCAACGGGACCGACCTCCCGGTGCCCTTTCCCCTATAGATTCAGCCCCTTCAGGTAGGCACGGAACTCCTTCTTCAGCTGCGGATGACGCAAGGCATACTCGACCGTGGCCTCGAGGTAACCGAGCTTGCTCCCGCAGTCGTAGCGCTTACCCTCGAATTCATAGGCTAGGACCTGCTCCCTCTCGAGCAGTTTAGCGATACCGTCGGTGAGCTGGATCTCACCCCCGGACCCCGCCCCAAGATTCTCTAGGAGATCAAAGATCCGCGCCGTGAGAATGTAACGCCCGACCACACCCAGGGTCGAGGGGGCCTCGGCCGGGGTCGGCTTTTCGACAATCCCCTCCACCCGGTGCAGACGATCATCCAACGGTCTCGTCCTTACAATGCCATAGGAGCCCGTATCCTCGCGGGCGATGTTCTGCACACCGATGACGGCGTTGTGGTAATGCGCATAGAGATCGACCATCTGCCGCAACGCAGAGGGCTGGGCGTCTATCAGGTCGTCGGCCAGGATGACGGCAAATGGCTCATTGCCCACCACCTGGCGCGCGCAGAGCACGGCATGACCCAGCCCTAAGGCCTCGGCCTGACGGATATAGATACAAGTCACCTCCTTTGGGAGTATGCCGCGTAAGGAGTGCAGTATCTTGTCTTTGCCGCGCACCTCGAGCTCGGCCTCGAGCTCGTAGGCCTTGTCGAAGTGGTCTTCAATGGCGCGTTTACTGCGGCCGGTAACGAAGATGAGTTCGGTGATACCGGCATCAATCGCCTCTTCCGCCGCGTACTGGATGAGCGGCTTGTCGACGATGGGCAACATCTCTTTGGGACTCGCCTTGGTCGCCGGCAGAAACCGCGTCCCCAGACCCGCCACCGGAAAAATCGCTTTCCTTACTGCTGTCACTGGATCAAGTCCCCCCGTTGCAAGATGCCAAGCCCTTCCCTGGCCTCTGCCCTGATTCTATAGGTAAGGATCGGCACGGCGCTATCCTTCCGTCCACCGAAACCGCCGGAGGCCCCGCGCATGGCCCAACTCCGGTGCGCAACGATCCCATCGTGGCGCCCCCCTCAAGGTTTGGGGTCATCAGGTCAATCGCCCACGATCACCCCCGTGACTGTAAGCCTTATGCGAGCGCACCTTCGGTCACCTGCCGGGAGTCTCGCATGATCAACGATAGAGGCATCTCGCCGGCTGCGATGACCCACGGGCGCGCTAGCGGGTCATGGCCGCCTCGCTGCGCTACGCCTATTTGCCCTGGCGCTCATGTATATATCGGCGGATCGTTTCCGCAGACACGCTACCGACATCGTACACCTATGTCCAAAATAGCTCGCGCCCATAGGCCTTTTTTGCCGAAGAAACTCTCCACGCAATCTCCTCGACATGTAATCTCTCAAGAGGCCCACGAGACGGCGGGCGCCCACCGAGGCGTGCCGGATACGAAGCGATGCGCATAGTCGACGTCCGCCTCTGTGACCTGAGCCGTAAACCTGTGCTGCGCGCAACATTCGTGGATGAGTCGCCCATAAGCGCCCCGACGCTACTTCGGAATCCAGACGAAGTGACACGCCGCCTAATAGTCCACCCATCGCGCTTTTCCGGTTGGCAAGGTGTCACCCATCACGCTAGAATAACAAACAGTGGCGCGCGCCCTGTCCCTCGAGGGGATTGGCTGGCATTTTCCAGCCATCACCCAAGAACGGCAAGTGATGCCCGCTTCCACCGCACATTACGTATCTCCGTCCGCAAAGCCGTAGTCGTTTGGGCGCGGACTAGCGTGCGCTCATCGAATCGCTCGCATCAAGTAACACACCAAAAACAGCGCAGTTTCCCCGCGCGAACAAGCCATGGTGTGTGAGGTACGCTCCGACGGCCCGACCCTTACGAAGGGACTGGGGAAACATCAATCGACAAGGAGGTGGGTATGCGCATGCAAGACATCCGTGGCAAAATCGCGGTCGTAACGGGGGCGTCGAGCGGCATAGGTGAGGCCGCAGCGCGGCTCTTGCACCAGGAAGGCCTCGAGGTCGTCATTTGCGCGCGCAGCCGCGACAAGCTCACGGCGCTGGCCCATGACCTGAAGGAGCGCATCCACCCGGTCACCGCTGATGTCGGCGAGCCCGAGCAGGTCGCCGCGCTCTTCGCCTTGGTCAAAGAACGCTTTGGCGGCCTCGACCTCTTGTTCAATAACGCTGGCGTCGGTTATCACGCGCCATTCGCCGACAGCAAGCCGCGCGAGTGGCAGCTCACCATAGACGCGAATCTCTATGGTGTACTGAACTGCACGCACGCCGCCATTCCGCTCCTGCGTAACCGCCCTGGCGCCATGATCTCCACAGTCTCGAGCGTCGGTGGCCGCTATGGCATCCCTGGATGGTCGGTCTACAACGCGACCAAGTTTGCGGTCGTAGGCTTCCATGATGCCCTGCGCAAGGAACTGGGGCCCGAGGGGATTCGCGTGGCCTTGATAGAGCCCGGTGCAGTCTGGACGCAATGGGGGCATAACGTCCCCGCCGACCAGATGACCGCCCGCCGCGAATCGCTTGATGCCCTGCACGGCGAAGATATCGCCCAGGCCCTCGTCTATAGCTTCGCGCAACCACCGAATGTACTGGTCGAAGAGATCCTGGTACGCCCGGTCCGCCAGATCAGCCCGTAGGCGGGCCGTCGACCCGCTTCAGCCCCTCCGGCCGCGCCCCGGAGCCCGAAATAAAGGGGGGTGCCCCTATGTCCTTTGTCAAGCATTTGTTGTCGATGCCGCATGATAAAAAGCGCCGTCACGCAACATCGCATACAGCACATCACTGCGCCTACGGGCCAGTGCGATGAGCGCCTGATTG
>NZ_JBTRWP010000010.1:0-70322 GCF_054609335.1 Acidiferrobacter sp.
CTGAATCCCCCAGAGCACGCGTTGGTGCTGTGCTGCGACGAAAAGAACCAAGTACAGGCGCTGGATCGGACCCAGCCGGGACTGCCTATCAAGAAGGGCCGCGCAGGCACCATGACCCATGACTATACATGAGTCGCCGGCGGGAAGTGCTTCACCGACTATGCCGGGCCCACCATAGGCGTCGTCTGCACCCGCACAGGCGAGATCCGCAAGGCCCAGATCTTCGTCGGGGTGCTGGGTGCCTCCAACTACACCTACTGCGAGGCCACCTGGACGCAAGGCCTACGCGACTGGGTGCGCTCCCATGCGCGGATGCTGAACTTCTTCCAGGGGTCAGCCAGATCCTTGTCTCGGATAACGCCAAGAGGGCATACGGTTTACCGTAGCCATGTCTTTACATAATAGGACACCCATCCTATTATGTATTGGATGACTGTCCAAATAGGGGCTGGCTATGACTCGGACTGTGTTAATTACCGGGGC
The DNA here is from genome assembly GCF_054609335.1 of Acidiferrobacter sp. Classification (NCBI taxonomy): domain Bacteria; kingdom Pseudomonadati; phylum Pseudomonadota; class Gammaproteobacteria; order Acidiferrobacterales; family Acidiferrobacteraceae; genus Acidiferrobacter; species Acidiferrobacter sp. Next base: position 484 of record NZ_JBTRWP010000010.1, read on the forward strand.
GAATGGTTTTGTCGGTAGCCATATCCTGGCAGCCTTACGGGACGTTCGTGATACTCGCGTCATCGTGGCTTGTCGCGATCGCAACCGCTTGCCGTCAGGCTTTGATGGCGTGATACGTCAGGGGGATCTGCGGGATGCCGATTACCGGAAAGCGGTGGTGGAGGGCGTTGACGTGCTTTGTCACGCAGCCGCCTGGACTTCCCTGTGGGGCCACAAAGAGCAGTCGCGTCTCCTCTATCTCGAGCCCACCTTAAAGCTGATCGAAACGGCCAAGGCGGCGGGTGTAGCTCGTTTCATAAATATCAGTACTACGAGCGCCGCGGCGCCGGGGCGGTCGGCAGATCCCATGAGTTGCGGCATTCCGCGGCCGTTCTGGCCACACCTATGCAACGTGATTGCCATTGAGGATGCCTTGCGGTTAGCCGCGACCCCAACATTTCAGGTGGTCAATCTGCGTCTTGGCATCTTCGCCGGATCGGGTTATGGCTTGGGTCTCCTTCCTATCCTTGTTCCGCGCCTGAGAACCCATCTCGTTCCTTGGGTAGTAGGCGGTCGGACCCACTTGCCAATCGTTGATGGTCGCGATATAGGGCAGGCGTTTGCGTGTGCTGTCGCTGCGATAGATTTGCCGCCTTACGAGAGCGTTAATATCATGGGCCCAATAGCCCCAACCGTACGTGAGGTTATTACGCTCCTTCATGAAGAACACGGCTTACCGTGCCCTCATTTCAGTGTCCCATTTGGATTGGCCTATCCCTTCGGATGGCTTATGGAAAGACTGGACCCGATTGTCCCATGGGAACCTCTGGTGACGCGGAGCATTATTCATTTATTAGAGGAGGTCCATGTTGACAATAACAAGGCGGCGCGCGTACTAGGCTACTCCCCCGTATATGATTGGCGAGATACGGTGCGCACCCAGTTGGCGGAGATGCGTGTACGCGAGACACGCCCTATGAGGATGGCAAGACCTGTCACCTGATGATATGTTTCCCTTTTTTCTCGTTCTACGAGTGGCTGTGGTTCAGAGAAGAAGCTTAGGCTCCGGATGCTCCTACAGATTACGTTGTGAAGGAAGCGGGTGTCTTATATTCGGAGTGAATTGAATACACGGGAACACTCAAGACTTGGCGTTAAAATAGGCGATGCACGTTATGGCTAAGAAGGGCGACAAAACGCGGACCGATATTGTCGACTGCGCCAAAGATCTGTTTTATACGCAAGGTTACGAGAGGACATCTTTCACGGACATCGTGAATGCAACAGGGGTCTATCGTGGCAATATTTACCACTATTTTAAGAGCAAGGAAGAGATTCTTGAAGCTGTTATTGACCAGCGTCTGGCTGAATTCCGTATTGTGTTGAAGCAGTGGGATGTTCGGCATTCGACGCCAAGGGCCCGTCTTATGGCGTTCGTCCAGATGATAGCGAGCAAACGAAAAGATCTGACGCGGTATGGGTGCCCTATTGGCAGTCTTAATACCGAACTGGCGAAAGACCAACACGATTTGCAGCAATCATCGAAAGCCTTATTTGACCTATTTCGTGACTGGCTCACTGCGCAGTTCATAGCGCTCGGATATGCGGCGGAGGCGGAATCTCTGGCCCTGCATCTACTCGGTCGGGCGCAGGGTATTGCGGTCATTGCCCACGTTTACGGGGATGCAGCTTTACTCCAGGGCGAAGTTAGTCGACTGGAGGCCTGGATTGAAGAATCGATCGTGCAATCTGGTCTTTCTTAACCGAGTAGTTATTGTGTCGCTGTTTTTCGACTTCTCTTAGCGTCGTGGACGCGTGGCATTTGAGGGCAAGCAGTCAATGGATGGACGCGGGGCGTGGGGCAACAACGTGTTTGTAGAGCGCCTGTAGCGTAGCGTGAAGAACGAACGCATCTACCTCAAGGCCCATGATGCTATCAGCGCCGCCCGGGCCGACATCGGCTGCTAACTTGGGGGGTTCAATGCGCACCGGGGGTATTCCAGCCTCCATGGTCCCACGCCGCTCGAGGCCTCCATGAACTTTTCCCAACCAATTATGGCTGCGTAGAATGAATTCCTAGTGCACCCCAAATTGCCCACCGCCGTGGACCGCTCTGCACCGTACGAGCCCAGCCGGATTCCACTTATAATGCGGGGAAAGTCGTCCAAATAACCGGGGCCACTTCATGCTACGTTGCCCCTCATGGCCGGCTAACCTACAAAAGGACGCGAGCGGGAATGGCACGTGGTTTCTCAGCGCTACGCCCGCAGTCCGGCCAGCGAAGCGGAAGTTTCATGGGCCGCCTGGCCCCTCTACGGCGCCATCCCTTCTTGATGGGGCCGTGTCTCCGGTTATCAGGCGAGTGCTGCGCTTAAATGTAAGGTACGCCCAAAACCAGCTGAACATCACCGATATTCGGTTTCGCAAACCGACCAGAAGCGCCACATGAATCAGGCCCCAGAGCCACCAAGCCAGGGCTCCGCTGACATTGATCCGGTTGAAGTTTGCCACCGCGGCTTTCCGCCCGATAGTGGCGAGGCTCCCCATGTGACGGTACTGAAATGGCGGTGGCGCGGGCCGTCCCGTGAGTCTCCTGGAAAGAACGGTGGCCACGTAAGCGCCACCCTGTTTGGCAGCCGGCGCGAGACCGGGGACCGGTTTGCCTTTCCACGCGTGGGCCAGCGCGGTATCGCCGATGACAAAAACGTTCGGGAGATCGGCCACTGACAGGTCCGGTCCGACCATCACGCGCCCGCTACGGTCAGAATCGACATTGAGCCACAGCGCTGCGGGTGACGCCACGACACCGGCCGCCCACAATACAGTGCAAGCAGCAAGTCGGGTCCCGTTTATGAGGACCCCATTCTGGTCGATATGTTCGACCCTGCTCGCGAGCATGACCTCCACCCCCAACCCTTCAAGAGAGCGCTGCGCTTTTTCCGACAAGACGGCGGGGAAAGTAGGCAGTATGCGGGCCGCGGATTGGACTAGGACCACGCGGGCGCACCTGGGGTCGAAATGGCGAAACTCATTCTCCATACCATAACGGACCAGTTCAGCGATATCACCCGCCAATTCGACCCCTGTGGGGCCGCCGCCTACGATAACGAATGTCAGGAGCCCCAGGTGATCCGCGCGATCTTCCGTCGTTTCTGCCCGCTCGAAGGCGGAGAGAATGCGACGCCGTATTTCCACGGCATCATCGAGGGTCTTTAATCCCGGTGCGTACGGGGCCCAATCGTCACGCCCGAAATAGCTGTGGGATGCGCCTGTCGCAAGAACCAGAAAATCGTAAGACAGGGGCCGCTTGTCGATAAATACAGCCTGCTGCATGGTATCAACCGCAGTCACCTGGCCTAGCATAACATTGATATTGCAGTTATCACTGAACAAGCTGCGCACCGTCGACGCGATATCAGCCGGCGATAACGAAGCCATGGCCACTTGATACAGTAAAGGCTGGAATAGATGGTAGTTATGACGGTCGATCAAGGTCACGCGCACAGGTGCGCGTGCTAGCCTGGCAGCGCAGGCTAGACCACCAAAGCCTGCGCCGACGATGACCACATGCGGCGCCCCTTCAAGTGGTGATGTCTTCTTGTTCTCGATCTTCGAGACGACGGCGGAAATCCCTTGGTCGACCGATAGATGGCCAGGCCCGTAGAGCGCAAGCAGCGCGAGCGTCATCGAGAAATAAACGTCGGTCGGATCAGCCGCACCGACGATATGTATCCCGGCCACGATCGCGATCAGCGTGAGCGCAGCGGCACGTGTAAGTAGGCCAAAAGCGATGAGGAGTGCGCCGACAAGCGCCAGTGTAGGTGCGGGGGCAAAATGAGATAGCGAGTGCTCGGGGATCAAGGATTTCAGCGCGCCAGAGATGGGTGTCTCGGCGCTGACCGCGAGCAGCGCTAAAGCGAGCCATAGTCGGACCAGCAATTGGTAGTACGGCTTCAGGTATCGCGTGATGGCTCGCGCAAGCTTGGTGAGGGTGGCGGCGAACGGTAGGGCGCTATCCGCCAATCCGCGGGCGAGAAGACGATCGATGGATAGCGGCCCCGCGCCGCATACCACAAGCCAGCCGAACAGTACCGCCGAGTACAGGTTGATATCCAAAGGGACGTAATGGATCTGGACCACCAGCACGAGAATAAGCATATACAAGGCGGCCCAGCGCGTGGCCAACCCGAGAGCCAACAATGCCGGGACGACTATCTGAATCGCGCCGCTAAGATATGTGGTGCTGAGCGCCTCCACCCATGGAACGGGATAGGTCGCGCGCGACAGGTAAGGCCCAACACTGAGGTGGAACATCCGCAATATTCCGGACACGAAAAATACCTTCGCGAGCCACAGTCGGATCAAGACGTCTACCACGGACCCGCTGGATTGCTCGAGAAGCCGGTAGGCAGCCGTGATGACGCGCGCTGGTCTGGAGACCCACGCCGTTGCGAATGTGCTGAAGAAATGATGTAGTCTGCTCAAGCTATCGGCCCGTGGTTGTGAACTGTTTGACGAAGCAGGGGCCGGGTGACCTATCGAAGCGCTAGCGCCGCGTTTCGTCGATTTAGTCCTTTCGATGAGGCATAAGTTCCTATTAGGGCTGGGGTTGGGTGGGTGTCGCGCGCGGGGTCGCTTTCGTTGAGTAGGCATTTTGTTTGGGTAGTGGGGGCTCCGACTGCAACGTACCGGAAGATAGTCACGTCAGAATTGGAAACTGGTGGGTCTTTGACTTCTGTCTCTTGCGTCAAGATGTGGCGGAGGTGCCGCCGGGTTTGGGTCGCGTTGGCGGAGCTGCGATGGAGTTGAAATGCACGTCCGTGGACAGCGACCGGTCACGGTCCGCCATCCCCATAGTCCGCGCTGTCGGCTTCCAAGACGTGTCCGATTCACTGCGTCGACAATGACGACCAAGGCGGGGAATTCGGTCGGGTGCAATATCCCTATAGGTCCGTGCAGACACGGGACGTGTGCAGCCAGGCGTGAATGCCCACGTCTGTCTCGTGGCTTTAGGGACCCTCGGCAACACTCTATAGGCTCGTGTCCGGGTTGGGTCCGGCAGATGGTAGGCATGAATTGGCCCCTAGCCGTCTACGCCCAAACCGCATGTCGGTATAAGGGCGTGGGGCGATGGTGGGCCGTGCGGAGGCGGGCCGACCCAAAGCCGGAAGTCGTGAGGTCCAGCGCCTAACTCGGTTTGAGCTCGCATGAGAAGTTCTGCATAATTAAGCGCAATATTCTTGGCGCTCGGCGCACGCCAAGCGGCGGGTTGCCCGTACGAGCCGCGGCGGGTTCAGGCGACCACCTTTGGGCGAATGCGCAGCCACCCGTCAAGCGGCCTTTTGCCGCCCTATTCAGACTCATTCGGAGACTGGAAAATACGGTGCGTCTCTCAGACACAAGGGAGTATTTCCTAGAGCCCATCGATGCGCGTAACTGGTGGCGGCGTCGGCGCCGCGCCCGCGCAAGATGGGTGCGCTCACGCGCGTGAAGGACTCTGGAGGACCAGCAGCGCAGAATTTCTGGGCGGTCGCCTTGGTGGTGGCCTTCGCGGCGTTCATGGAGGTCCTCGATCTCACGATCGTCAATGTCTCTTTACTGCATATCATGGGCAGTATGGCTGTCTCTCAGGACAAGGCGATCTGGGTACTCACGGCCTACACCATGACCAATGCGATCATTTTGCCCTTGAGCGGCTGGCTTGCCACGAGGCTCGGACGCAAGCGCTACTTCATGGGTTGCATAGCCGCGTTCTCGGTGACCTCGCTCTTATGCGGCTTGAGCCCAAATTTTTCAACGCTGGTTATATTCCGAGCCTTGCAAGGCATTGCCGGCGGCGGGCTGCAACCGAATGCCCAAGCCATTCTGACGGATGCGGCACCTGCCGCGAAACGTGGAATGGCGTTTGCGGTCTATGGCATGGCTGTGGTCTTCGCCCCAGCCATCGGCCCCACGGTCGGGGGCTGGATCACTGATCACATCGGTTGGCGCTGGATTTTTCTCATCAACGTCCCGATCGGGCTGTTGCTTCTGCCCTTAGTGCAAGCGCTGGTCTACGACCCGGAATCGTTCGCCCAGGCACGCAGCGCGCAGCTTGCGTCTTCACGCCGCGCGGATTTCGCTGGCTTCGCACTCATCACCCTGGGCCTTGGCCTCATGCAGGTGGTGCTTGACCGAGGCCAACAAGACGGCTGGTTTGCGTCCCCTCCCATAGTGACCATGACTATCACGTGGATCCTGGCGCTTGCGGTTTTTGTCGTTCGGGAGTGGCGCAGGGCAGACCCGATCGTCGATCTGCGGCTTCTTCGTGATCCAGGCTTCGCTGCTGGCAATGTTCTTATGTTTATGCTTGGCGCCCTGCTTCTTGGTAGCACAGCTCTGCTACCACTCTTTATGCAGTCGCTCTTGGGCTACACGGCCGTCGACGCCGGTCTTGTTCTCTCCCCGGGGGGTTTGGTCATCATGGCGTTGATGCCTGTCGTGGGGCAGCTTATTTCGCGTCTCGACGCCCGCGTTCTGATAGCGAGCGGCCTCTGCGTCAGCGGCTTTGCAACGCTGCTCATGACGCATTTCGACACCCATACGGGATTTGCGACGCTTGTGTGGACACGCGCTATTCAGGCGGCGGGGCTCGCATTTTTGTTTATTCCCATCAACACACTGGCGTTCTCGTCCCTGCCCGCGACCAAGTCGAGCAATGCCTCAGCCATCATCAATATGTCGCGGAATATCGGGGGTAGCGTAGGCATGTCGATCGCCGCAACGATCCTTGCGCGGCGTGCCCAGTACCATCAAAGCCAGCTCGTGCAGCGCGTCACGCCCTATAACTCAGACGTGCACACTTACCTCGCAGCAGTCCAGAATGCCATCGGCCACCCCGCTCCCATGGCCGCGCTTGCCCATCTTTATATGGTAGTGGTGCGCCAGTCCGAGATGCTTGCTTACATTGATGACTTCGAGCTCATGGGAATTCTGTTTTTCGCCTGCCTGCCGCTCGTGTTGCTTTTTCGGCGTGGGAGGCCCGCGGTAGACGGCAAATGAAAGTGGCCCAGAGGTCGGTTCGAGGCGGGGTAGAGGTAGCGGGAGGGCCTAAGGTGTTTCCCGAAAGAATATTATGACCTTATATGCTTCCTCCGCGAGCGTGTTCCCATGGCCTGGCCCGTTAGACGCTCAAAGGCGTTCGGCCCCATGTTCCGGCACGATGCACGCCAAGCCCTGCGATCCAAGAAGGAAGGATAGCGCGCCGGATAGCAAGATATCGTATAAATCGGGTTAGGTAGCCTCTGAAAATCGCGCGCGGTTAACGCGTTCCGGACTGAGGCGGGCTACGGTCGGTAGACTCCGCTTGCACAGAATCCTGACCACTGCTCGGGATGCCTTTGACTGTACGCGCCATCCGAGGCGGCGCGAACCGTATTGAAAGGGACCTCTGTCGCCGCTCTGCAATCTCAATAGCCTATCCTTGAAGTGGGGTTGGCCGTAAACCGTAGCTTACGGACCCCACGGGCAGATTGAGGATCACCTTATCTGAAGATCATCAACGGCAAAAGGACATGCTCATGATTTTGGATAATCGTCGTACCTACAACGAACCTTGGCTGGATGAGCGGACGCGCCGACGTCCGGTGGGTGCTGGCCAGGGCATTGATGTGGCGAGCCAGCGCGCGGACGATCTGGATGAGCGTTGCCTGGCCTTCCTTGATGCGCGGTTCGCACGCAACCCCGCCGTGCGCCCCTCGGCCTTGGATCTGGCCTGCGGGCAGGGCGGGCAGGCGCTACGCATGGCCGCGGGTGGGGCGCAAGTCACCGCCATCGACCGATTGGATCAAGGTACCACATTGCAACGTGCGGCCTCCGACCGAGCTCTCTGGCAGCCGCCAGTCTTTGTGCAGGCCGATTTCCGGGCCTTACCCAATGCCTTGCCAGGCGCACCCTATGACGCAATCATTTGTCAGCGGGCCATCCACTATGTGAGCTATGACGAGGCCCTGACTGCCTTGCAGAGCTGGCTGCGTCACTTGAAGCCTGGGGGACGGATATTCCTGTCGGCTTCGGGACTTGCATCAGAATTGGGGCGCGGTTACCCCCATTGGGGACGACCCGTCGCAGAGCGTTGGGCAAGACTTGCCCCCGCGATGGCCGATCGGCACGACATCCGACAGCCCGTGTGCCTCTATGAGGCCATGGATCTCATTAACCTCTTGCATGCCGCGGGTTTCGGGATCGCCGAAGTGTTCCGATCGCCCTTCGGAAACGTGAAGGCGGTAGCGTTTGTCTAAGCCCTTACGCCGGACGGACTTCGAGGCGCGACCCTGGCCGTGTGGGCGCTGACAGCAGTGAGGTCCAACGCCCCACGGCAGAAGCCCCTTGAAGCGCGAGGTCGTCTTGCTGATATCGATCAAGAAGCGGGCGAAGCGCGACCCCTACGATGGACACACACGCTTTTGCGATGGAGCGGAACGCGCGAGCGAGCGGGCAAGCTTCCGCCGGCCCGCCACTGCCATTGGGGGGCGTGCGTCCCGATGCATTGGACGCCGCAGTCTCATTCCCGTCCGCCATCCGACTCATAGCCAATCTTGCAGGCCGTTGCGGGCTTACAGGCCGTTACGGGGCACTACAGCGCGCCTTGCCTTGACATGCTTATAGGCTAAGCCATGATTATGGGATAAAAACGCTCCAAATATTACAAGACGAGATAATAATAGAGGGGAGTGTGAATTGTGAGCGAAACGATATTTCCGCGTGACAAAACCCTGACCGCCCTGTCGCTGACGATTGGGATTCTTTTTTGGCTCGGGGTCGTTTGGGCAGTATCGCGCAACGGAACCGTGGCATGGGCCATGATGGTCGGCATTGTCGTAGTCGCGCTCGGAGTTGGGTCGATCCTGTACCTCTTCGTACAGTCCGCGGCTATCGCTTACCTGAGAGGTAACGCGACCGAGGTGACTGAAGGCCAGCTCCCGAATCTCTATAAACAACTCGCAACATGCTGTGATGTGCTGAGCGTGCCGCACCGGCCCACCATGTATATACGGAACGGAAACGGCGTATTGAACGCCTTCGCAACTCGGTTCCTTGGGCATAAGTACGTGATTCTCTTGTCCAGCATCGTCGACGCGATGGGCGGGAGCCCAAACGGTGTCCGGTTTTATATCGGGCACGAGCTGGGGCATGTGTTGCGGCACGACAATCCCCTGGTAATGCTCGTGCGCTGGCCAGCCCTGCGGTTGCCGCTCTTGGGCGCCGCATTCTCGCGCGCGCGAGACTACCTGCGATCGTCATGGCCTCGCCTGTAGCGAATCACCGGAAATGGCCGCTCGGTCTCTTGCGGCGCTGTCAGCCGGTGCGATGCACTGGAGCGACGTCTCGCTTGACGGGTATCGGCGACAAATGATCGCAGCGAAGGGTTTCTGGGATTCCTTTCACGAGCTGCTATCCAGTTATCCGTGGACCGCTAAGCGTATCCTGAGAGTCCTGGACGAGGCACCCGACATGCCGCGTCGGAATCCCTTCGCGTATCTTATGGCCGCGTTCGTGCCTTACGCTGGGCAAGGTATAGGCGCTGCAGTGGGGTTGATCATGTACATTTACGTGGTCGGCATATTGGCGGCGATTGCGATCCCCCAATACCACATGTACGTGACCCGCGCAATGCTCGCGCAGGCCGCGGCTGAGTCGCAGCCGGCCCGGCAACAGCTGGCCCAATACTATCTTTCTGAAGGAGCGGTTCCCCAGACCTTGAAAGTTGCAGGGATCGCCCGGCATCTGCCGAACGGGGTAGAGCTTGCGCTCAACCCACACGGCATGGTGCTGACCGTGCGTGCGCCATCCGGCGCGCTCATTTTTACACCCAGACGGCCGGGTAATGGCGGGCCGATCATGTGGACATGTACGGGAGGGGCTGGGGTGACACCCCAGGAATTAGGGCCCACCTGCCACTGAGGACGTCCGTGATTTGGGGGGCGCGGGCGATCGCGGATCATCGCGCGCCCCTATGCCGCTGGGTTGAGGCCTGCTTGGACAAGAGGAGGCGTGCAGCCTCGCCACGGCGGATGGGCTATTTCCGAGTGGGGGTAAGCGCATTGCCGAGCGCGTGCACCGATTGGATGCCAAGCCCCTTGCGGCAGACACGCAACACCAGGGTCACCATCGCGCGGCCGCATCTTTAACGGGCACGATGTCGGCTCCCCGTATCTGGCCCTTGCGGTGGACCCCTTAACGGGGTAGTCGCATGCCCCCTTATGGGCCCATACAGGCACGAGGGCACGGTTCGTGGCGGGCGCCGAAGACTCGGCAGGTAGCCGGGAGACCGTGGGCGCGGCGATTTCTTTCAAGGGTTATGTTCGCGAAGGAGGGTGCCACGGGCGCGACTGGTTCGCGCGGGTTGAGTTTTGACGTCCCGGTTTCGCATGTTCTTTTTGGGGGCTACTATTATCGGAGGTCTACGAATATCGACTGCGCTTCGACGGTATTTGGGCACGGACCTCGCCCTTGGGTGTGCGGGGCGTAATACAATGTCACGCGATGACGGTAGGGTGCGTCGCGCCCACATCAAAAAGAGCGGTTCAGTGGTTGGTTGGCCTGGGTAAAGGACATTGACGGCCCCTTGGCTGACGAGCTGCAGGGCGCAGGGGAGGATTTAAGCATGGCATTTGAGGCAACTCCATGGCTCGGACCCCTGGGTCCGAGGGACGGCAGGCTCGTAAAAGAAAGTCGCGAGCTTGCCGCGAGGTCGCCGCAGGTCTTCGTGAAGGCGGCGGTCCTATGGGCGCTACTAAGCGCCTGTATCGCGGTGGTGCAAGGGCGGGTTCAGCCCATGGTGTATGGGCGGGAGAAGATGGGCGGCTCGCTCGTGGCCGAGATGTTAATGTTTTTTCTTGGACTGGTGCTGGCTCTGTTTGTGGACGGATGGCTCAGTCGCTGGGCGCTTTACCGCATAAGCCGTCGGCAACCCTTATCAGTCTCGGAGGCCCCTCTGTACACGCTCCAGCCCGGGATATGGGCGGGGCTTGCATCGCTGAATTTTTTGGCGGCCGCCGCACGCCTTGTGACCCTTGTCTTGTCCCTCGCGGGGCTTGCTCCCACGACAGTGGGCGCGGTAGCGGCGGCCCTGGGGCTCACGGCAACCTTTCTCGGATTGCGTGCCATGGGCCTCTTCTATCGCCTGCGTCAGCCTGAATTGTTCGTATGGTCTGTCTTGTGGCCGCCGCTTGCGTTAGCCGCGATCATGATGACGGTGGCCATAGTGAGCGGCCAAATACCCAAGCTCCACGCTATGTAGGACGGGGCCTCACTGTCGGCGGCGTGACCGCGGGCGCGCGCAGTTAGTGTGGGACGGCGGCGAAAGGGTCATGATCGGAGGCGCGGGGGGCAACGGCGCCCTGGCAGCGCCGACTTATGCCTACTTAGGCCCGCCCGCTGCCTGACCTCATGGCGCACGTGGCCGCGGTCGGGACGGTGGTGATCGAGGGACCGGTCCTGGGCCGGACCCGATCCTTTCGATCTGTTTCCGTACCCGGACGGGAGCTTGATCGAGGCGGCCAATCCGTCGGATATTGAAGTGAGGCGCGGCTCAAAATCGCACGACACCGTTTCGATTATACGCGCGCGATCCAGTAAAGGTCGGGTGGAGGCCGTGCTGCGGCCGGTAGGTAGGCCCGAGGTCAGCTTATCCGAACGGGGCATACGGGCCAGGACCCCCAATGCTCGCGAGGCGGGCACCCAAGCCCGCGTCGATCAAGGTCGGCAGTTTTTGAGGTTGGGGCGGCCCAGAGGATGAGTGTCGAGCAGCCGGCCCGGCTTCAGCTTGACAGGGACGCAGGCGCGTTTACAATGCACGGGTCTGCGGGAATAGCTCAGTGGTAGAGCACAACCTTGCCAAGGTTGGGGTCGCGAGTTCGAATCTCGTTTCCCGCTCCAATTCTTCTCGCCCGGAATCGGGTCCCTTCGTCGTAACGCTAAGCTTAAGGCTGGGTGGCAGAGTGGTGATGCAGCGGCCTGCAAAGCCGTCAATGCCGGTTCGATTCCGGCCCCAGCCTCCACTAATTCCACAATAAAGAAACGAGTTAGAAAAAAGCGCCTACGGCGCGATTGCGGCATTTTTTCTAGCGGAGTGTCCCTGGATTGTCCCGCCAACTCCATCGATATATGTAGAGGTCGCCGTGGCCACGCTGCAGTGAAGACCTTGTAGAATACATCCCTGTAAATACAACAACTTAGCCCGACGCGCCCCCGCGAATAGCGAAAGACAGGCGAGTTCCAGGCAGACACAATCCGCAGTCTTGACGTATTTATGGCGAGACGCTGGTACCGATAAGTGCCACAAAAGCGTCTATTATCGCGGCCGGCGTCGGTGGGCAGCCGGCGATGGTGATATCGACGGGGATCACGGCGGCCACCCGACCCACGGTGGCGTAATTCGCATGAAAAATACCGTGGCCCATTGCGCAGTCGCCGAGAGCCAGCACGCGCTTGGGTTCAGCTAAGGCCTCATAGGTGCTCAGTAAAGCGGGGGCCATATGACGCGAAACGGGTCCTGTGACCATGAGAATATCAGCATGCCGGGGACTAGCAACAAAATGTATGCCGAGACCCTCCAGGTTATAGTAGGGATTGTTGACGGCATGAATCTCGAGTTCGCAGCCGTTGCATGACCCGGAATCGACATGGCGTACCGCAAGGGCTCGACCGAGTTGACGGAGGAGCGCGCGGCTTGATTCGTGAGCGTCTTGAGTGAAATGTTCGGGAGCAGGTCTGGGGATAGAGACGATACCTGTGGCGATAAGGCGCCTGATCAGTTTGTGCATATGAGCCTCAGAGATCGTGACCGCTATAGGCGAGATTGAATGATGTATTGATCAAGGGGAAATCGGGTACTAGGTTTCCGATCACAGCCTGCTCAACTAGTGGCCAATTCTGCCAAGAAGGGTCGTGGATGTGGACGTGATGTAAACAGTCCGGGGCCGCTCTTTCGATAGCAACGAATACTTCTCCACGCCAACCTTCGACACAGCCGAGTCCCTGCTTCCCTGTAGCCGTCGGCGGCGCACTTATCAGCGGGCCAGCTGGTAAGTCCGCCAGGATGTGCCGCATCAGACGTAGCGACTCAAAGATTTCATCGAAGCGCAGCGCAACGCGAGCGGCCACATCGCCTTGCCTATGGGTAGCGATCCGAGGGGCTAGCGTGTCATAAGGAGGACTTGGGAATTCCGTGCGCATATCGCGAGCAAGGCCGCTTGCGCGCGCCGCGAGTCCTACCCCGCCCAAAGCTTCGATTCGCGCGGCCGTAAGGCACCCTATACCGATAAAGCGTTCCTGCAGACCCGCATGGTCGGCCAATATGTCCTGAAGAACACGGACAGCCTGTTCCAGGTCGTTGCATTCTTGTTGCATCTGCGCCCGATCCTGGTGAGTGAGGTTGTGCGCTACCCCGCCGGGAACAATGGCATCCATTAAGTATCTGTGACCCCAAAAGCGCTGGTGCGTCTGTATCCAGCGCTCCTTCAAAAGCGAAAATTGGGTCTGGCCAAAGGCTAGGCCACCATCATTGCTCAAAGCGCCGATATTCCCCAAATGATTGGCGATGCGCTCACGCTCCAAAAGCAGACCTCGCAACCACTGTGCTCGTGCGGGTACCACGCAAGAACTCATACCCTCGATGGCCATCGCATAGGCCCAGGTATAGGCGACCGTGCTGTCGGCACACACACGACCCGCCAACCGCGCACCTTCAAGAAGCCCAAGGGATTCAAAGCGCTTTTCAATGCCTTTGTGGGTATAAGCTAAACGCTCCTCCAGGCGTATGATCTCATCGCCGACGATAGCTAGCCGAAAATGCCCTGGCTCAATCGTGCCAGCGTGTACGGGACCGACGCCCATTTCATGGATGCCGTCGCCTTTGACCCTGACAAACGCGTAATTCTCCTCGTGGCCACCTGGCGTTGCGGCCGATACCGTGAAATCGCGCCGTAAAGGAAATTCGTGGGCGAGCCACGCCCCATGGCGGAGCCAGGGGCGCGTATCGGGCGCACCAGACGATGCTCCCAAGAGGTCATAAATTGCCCGCTGTCGACGGATAGCCGCGGGAAAAGTATCGCTTACGTCAGGGTAATTCGGGTTCGTCTCATCCATGCCGTAGCTAATCCAGAGCCAGTGATCGGCAAACAGCAGTACGGCGTGCACCAAAAACTCCGCCTGTTCGGGCCGTGCGTCAGTCGCCCAAAGTGCGATCAGGCGCCCATTGGCCTCGCGGCATTGTAAAAAGAGGTCCCGCCATTGGCTTTTGTCCACCCGTGCACAATAGGTCGGCGCTACCCCGTTTACGGATTCCCATGGAACGTCCTGCCAAAGCGGTGTTTTCATCGAATCTTTAAGTCCCTAGCGGTGTATCATTCCCGCCACATGCGTATACCAAGACGCAAGGATCGGTGGGATATAGAGCCCCAACATCAGCACTAAACCTAAATGAATGAATGAGGGGATGAGTGACGGGGGGCTTGGTGCCTTGGGCACGTTACTGGTACCGAACACCATCGATTGGGTCTTGCCAAAAATGGCGGCGAAGGCGACGCCCAGTCCCAAGATGAGGAATGGTAAGGACCAAGGTTCCTGGTGAATAGCAGCCGTTAGAATAAGAAACTCACTGGTAAATACGCCAAACGGCGGAATGCCAAGAATTGCAAGACTGCCTAGCATCAAACTCCAACCCATCCCTGGATTGCGTTCTAAGAGCCCGTGAATTTGGTCGATTTGCTGGGTGCCGGCCTTTTGCGCTACGTGGCCGCTGCTAAAGAATAGCGAAGATTTGGTCAGCGAATGAACCGTCATGTGGAGGAGGGCGGCAAAGCTCGCAAGCGGTCCGCCCATTCCAAAGGCAAACGTGGCAAGCCCCATATGTTCAATGGAGGAGTAGGAAAAGAGCCGTTTTATGTCTCGCTGCCGCGAAAGCGAGAAGGCGGCTACGAGCACCGAAATCAAACCAAAGCCCATCATGAGTGCTCCTGGCCAATTGTCGTGCAATGAGCCGTCAGCGAGGACCTTGAAGCGGACAATCGCGTAGAGCGCCACGTTCAAAAGCAGTCCCGAAAGAATGGCGGATATGGGTGTCGGACCTTCCGCGTGCGCATCAGGGAGCCAGTTGTGCATGGGGACGAGACCGACCTTGGTTCCGTAGCCGACTATCAGAAACACGAAGGCCACACCGACGATCGTCGGATCGAGATGTCCTTTGACCTGGTTGAGTCGCGTCCACAAAAGACCGTTATGGGGGCCGATAAGGCTGTGGGCCGAGAAGTACAGCAAGATGGTGCCAAATAGTGCGAAGGCGATCCCCACTCCGCAGAGAATAAAGTATTTCCATGCTGCCTCGAGGCTCGCCGGCGTTCTGTATAGGCTAACAAGCAAAGCCGTGCTAAGTGTCGCACCTTCCATCGCCACCCAGAGGATGCCGATGTTGTTGGTCAGGAGCGCAAGGAGCATGGTGAATGAAAAAAGTTGGTACATGCTGTGGTAAAGACGAAGGCGCGCGGCTGTAACCCGGCCCGAATGGCGTTCGATCCGCATATAGGCCCTGCTGAATATCGCAGTGGTCATAGCGACGAAGGCGGTGAGATCTACCAGAAAAATATTGAATGGGTCGACAAAGAATTGTGCGTCGTGGGTAAGCCAAGGGCCGTGGACGATAATGCGTTGCGTAAGGACTATGGCCGCCGCTAATGTCGCCAGGCTAAAGGCCGCGTTCGCAAAAAAAGCGTGCTCGCGATGCCCAAAGAGTCCCAAATAAGCGGCGCCTATGAGTGGGATAGCCAAGACCCAGAGTAGAGACATCACTAATCCTCGTGTCTGTCTAGGTAGTTCAGCTCGAGGCTGTCGAACTGCTCGCGTATGTGAAAGAAAAATACGCCGAGAATAAATACGCCGACGATGACGTCTAGTGCGATTCCGAGTTCTATGACCATGGGCATCCCGTAGGTGACGCTCGTTGCAGCGAATATCAGGCCATTTTCGAGCGCCAAAAAGCCGATCACTTGGGAAATGGCTGTTGCGCGCAGGATCATCATGAGAGAAGACAGAAGAACGCTCGCTAAAGCGATGCCCAAGGTGTTGTGGTTAATAGTGCCGGCAAGCTCCGACAGGGGGAGGGAGGCGTTAAATGCGAAGATCACAAGCCCAAGGCCTAGGAGCATTATGGTGGGGATGTAGAGGATGGTCTCGCGATCCCACTGGACTTGGAGCTTGCGAACCAAGCGGCGCAAGAGCCAGGGAACTGCGATTACCTTAAGGATGAGGTTCAGGGCCGCCGAAAAATAGAGCTTGGGTTGGTCGGTTCCATAAGCGACGACGCCTATGCTAAGGCCAAGGATGAGGCCTTGGAGGGCGTAGAGATTGATAAGATTGGCGAGACGCCTTTGGGAAAGCATGGCAAAGGCCACGAGCAGAAACAGGGCGGCCAGCATATTGATGACTTGAGCAAAGAGAGGCATGGCTCATGCCCCCAAAAGGAAATGCACAAGAAGGCCGAGCACGGCCAGCATAAAGGCTGTACCAAGGAATTCTGGAATGCGAAAAAGGCGCATTTTGGCAAGGAGCGTCTCAAGGAGCGCCAATCCGGCGCCCGCCGCTACGACTTTGATGACAAAAATGGTCAGTGCCAGAGGAAAGTGTGCCCAATGCCCGCTTCTTGCAATGCCCCAAGGAACAAACAAGGCTATACCGATCGCGATGTAGGTGAGAAGTTTAATGGCGCTGGCCCATTCGATTAATGCCAAGTAGCGGCCTGAGTATTCGAGATCGAGGGCCCCATGAATCATGGTTAATTCGAGGTGCGTGTCCGGATTGTCGACGGGAATGCGCGCATTTTCGGCTAATAACACCATGGTAAAGGCCACGGCCGCGAAGGCCATGCTTGGATAGAGGACAAGGCGTGCTGCGGTAAGGCTCATCACGATAACCGTAAGCGACGTGGAATGACTGATGAGGGCGGGTGTAAAGAGCACTATGAGTAGGGCCGGTTCTGCCAAAAAACCCACCAGCATCTCACGCCTAGCACCCATGCTGCCAAACGCTGTGCCCACGTCCATGGCGGCAAGGGCTGCAAAAATGCGAGTAAAGGCAAAGATGCCGACCAACGCGATGGCGTCTGCGACCGGCGCGAACGGAAGCCCTGTAGAGAACATGGGCACAATCGCCCCCGCAAGCGCCATACCGCTAAATAGGATATAGGGCGCGATTCGAAACAATAGCGAGGCTTCGTGTGCCATGACCGGGCTCTTGTGAAAAAGTTTGCGCAGGACACGATAAGGCTGGAGGAGTCCGGCACCGGATCTGTTGGCAAGCCAAGCGCGGCATTGGCCGATCCATCCGGCAAGCAGCGGTGCTGCGCCTATGACAAGGACAAATTGTGTGAGTTGCAGCGGTATTTCGCGGGCGTTCATGGCGCGAGCACCAGCAGAATCAGGAGGGTCACAAAGGAGTACGAAAGATAGATGGCAATGCGGCGTCGACGCAGAAGCGCCACAAGTCCCGTCATCCAGGTCACGGCCCGCGCCAGGGGTAGGTAGAGTCCGTGCCACGTGCGATCTTCGATCTCGCTTCGATAAACTGGCGTCTGATCGTCTGCTGTGGGTAAGGTACGGCGTATGCGTAGAAACGAAACAAAGATGTGACTGATGGGCTGACCAAAACCTTCCGCCGTGTCTTGCATTCTGGCGGTCAGGGATGGGTAACCGCAGTTCCAGATCGCGCTGCGGCGAATGGGTTTACGAAAAAGGATACGTACGGCCGTAAAGGTCATAAGGACAGTCAGGCCAATGGCCCCGAGAAAAACCCAAGGGACGTAGCTTGCGTGCGCGACGCCAATGGGTGCGAGCAAAAACCAGTGGCGCAGTGAGTGACCGTGAGCGCTTGCCGGGAGACCCGCTATGAGTAACGCTAAAGTCGGCTTGAATATCCGAATGACGACCGCCGGGAAAAGGCCCAAGAGCAGACAGCCCAAGGCCAAGTAGGTCAGCGCGGCCCGTTCCCAGGGATCGCCATCGATGCGGGTAGCGGGGCTTTTCTGGGGCTCACGCGCGCGTCCCAGAAAAACGATGCCATAGAATTTCACCATGACGTAAGCGGCTAGCCCGACAACGAGAGCCACGACCGCAGCTCCCAGGGGCACTGCCATACTGAGGTAGGGGTGAGGAAACGCGGTCGCACCCAAGAAGGCTTGCAGCAACAGCCATTCAGAGACAAAACCATTCAGGGGCGGGACGCCGGCGATCGCGAGCGTCCCTAAGAGCATCGTAAAGGCAACCCAGGGCATACGATGAATAAGGCCGCCCAGTTTTCCGAGGTGGCGTTCACCGGTTGCGTGAAGGACGGATCCGCTGCCCAAAAATAGCAGACTCTTAAAGAAGGCGTGATTGAGGCAATGATAAAGCGTGGCGGTCAGCGCTAAGGCTGCGAGCACTGTCATATGGTAGGACAGAAAGAGGATCGTGAGCCCAACACCGGCCAGGATAAGCCCCATGTTTTCTATGGAGGAGTAGGCCAAAAGGCGCTTCATATCGCTTTGGACGGCTGAGTAGATGGCGCCAAATAAGGCCGTCATAAGACCAATCAGGAGGGTCGTTACCCCCCACCACCAGACTTGGACATGGAGCAGATCAAAAACCACCCGCAATATCCCATAGACGCCGAGCTTGAGTAAGACACCGCTGAGAAGCGCGGATATGGGGGAGGGGGCTACCGGATGGGCCTCAGGCAACCAGACATGTAACGGTATAAGCCCGATTTTTGCGCCGAACCCGAATAAGGCCAAGAAGAACACCGCGCTGGCAAGGCCAATAGGCAGAGTACTGTCTCGCATGGCGTGAAAGGTATACCCGGCCCCGATGCCGTGATGCACCGAGGTTTGCATGATAGCAAAGGCCAATAAGACGGCGAGCGCCCCCACGTGTTCGATCAGGAGGTATAGGAAGCCGGCCTTCCGCACCGCCACTTCCTGATGGTCGGTTACCACCAAGAAGTAGGAGGAAAGTGCCATCGTTTCCCATGCCACCATAAAAACATAGGCGTCATCCGCCAAAAAAAGGAGGGCGATACTGGCCAATAGAATGTGGTACTGAAGGGCCATGCGCGCCGCCGCGGGATAGCGGGCGTGTTTGAGATAGCCGGTCGTATAGAGGGAGATGGAAAAAGTGGTGGCACCAAAAAGTATAATGAAGATCGCAGAAAGCGCGTCCAGCCGTAAATGAAAAGGAAGCCCAGGGAGGCCAAGGGGGAGCACACAAACTTGCGGTGCCCTCGTTATCGCCAGAAAACCGGCCACACACAGGGCCAGACTCCCCAAGGAACCGACAAAAAAGAGTGAGCGAATAAGTTCTGGATAGCGAGAAACCGCGACGCTTGCCAAAGCGAGCGTGAGCCACAGCACCAGGGTCCCTAGGACAATTTCCAGCGGTAGCCCGAGCGATCCACTCATCAACGCATCCGCCTCAAAGCCAACGCCCGCCTGTTTTAACGAGTTCTAGGATATTACGCTATATAATGTAATATATCATAATCTTCCTATTCACGAGTGTCACGTTATGCCACGTACTGGGGTTACGAGAAGTCAGGTGTTCGAGGTTGCTGATCGTTTGGCTCAAAGTGGCTTACCTCCTACGGTGGTCACGGTTCGAGGTGATCTTGGCAAGGGGAGTTTTACTACAATCAACCAGCATCTCAGCGAATGGAAGGCCTTGAAGTGGCAGGCGGATGGGCAATCCACGACCATACCGCCGAGAGTTGAAGCCAAGATGAACGAATTGTTGGCGACACTTTGGACGTTCGCGTCTCATGAGGCCAACCAAAATATCGATAAGATCCGTGAAGCGGCCTTGCGGGACGTCGCGGATTTTCAAAGTCAGCTTCAAGATGCGAGCCAACAACTCGAGGCTCTTATCAAGGAGCGACAAGAGCTTCAGGCGCAATTGGCTAAGGCCCATGCGGTAACGGAGGAATTGAGTCGACAAGTCGTACAATTCGCGCAAATAGCGTCCGCACGTGACGCAAAAGACGGCGGGTGATGCGCAAGGAAGTGCAGTGCCGCCATGTGAGCGCCGCGTCTGATGTGCGCGCAAGAGCGCACTGCGCAGCCATGTTGGCGCAGGCGTCGGCGGGATGGCATCGCGAGGGGGCCGTTAAGTCTCGCGTTACCCATCATCCGTGTCTGTCAGCTGAGAGATCGGGATAGTGGGTAATCGGCCGTCCAAAATTGATCGGGTGCGCGGCAACCCTCGTCCCTTGGGGGTGGTTGTGTCCGTCACGTTATGCACATTCCTTTTTGGTGTGAGGGAGGACTTCATGACGCTGCCGCCCCCGCCGTTGCCGGCGCTGCTCCTCAAGGAGCTTCCTGTTGAGGTAGCGGGTGTCCCAAAGCCTAAGTCTGATGGGTTTCTGCGCAGAGGGCCCGTATCAAGTAGAGACAGGATTCGGTGTTCGGGAAGATTCGCGCGAGCCAAGTACGGCGTTTGATGTCCTCGTTTTCGCGCTCGAACCTACCTGTCGACATCATGTGCTTGTGGTGGGTCCGGGGCAGCCGGCAGAAGGTCGGAGTCTCGCCGCTGTTGCCATCGACCCATTGGTTAAGATTTGGGTACTGACATTGTGTAAGCCACGCGGCGAGATCGCGCTCAGCCTCTGTCAGATCGCGAAGGTCTACAGCCAGCGCAGTCCCTGCCGGCAGTCGTCATCGGCCTTGCGGGGGATAGTCCAGCGCATTACGTAGGAAGTGCCCGCGCAGCGCGCCACGGGAAGGCATTGCCGCCTCTCAAACATTGAAGCCTCTTCAAAAACCAGAGCGGTTCAGTTTCTGGCAGGCACCGAGACCTGAAGCACCCGTACAAATCTCACTGAAGAGCCGAAAAGTGTCCCATGATCTAGCGCCAGGCCGATCAAAAAACGAGTAAGATATCTTTGACCGAGCGCACAAGAAACGCACCGCTGTTCCTCGTGCCGCCGTACATTAAGCACGGTCGTGCAAGCAGGGGGCGTATGGTTGTAGAGAAAGGCTTAAGTAGCGTCGAGGCGCAGCGGCGTCTGGACAAATACGGGCCCAACGCCATTGTAGAAGTACCACAGAAAATGTGGTGGCTATTTCTGCGCAAGCTCTGGGATCCCGTGCCATGGATGCTGGAAATCACGTTGATTCTCGAGATGGCTCTCGGCAAGTGGGTGGAGGCCTTGATCATCGGTTCGCTGCTGCTTTTCAACGCCGCCCTCGCATTCCGCCAGGAACATAAGGCCCAGAACGCATTGCACGCGCTAAAGAGGCGCCTCCATGTTAAAGCGCGCGTATATCGCGATGGGCAGTGGCGCAGCATTGCGGCTCATGACATTGTGCCCGGCGATCTGGCTCATGTCCGTGTCGGGGACATTGTGCCGGCGGACATGGTTCTGACGGACGGTCACGTGCTTGTGGATCAATCCGCGCTGACTGGGGAATCCATGCCGGTCGACCGGACTGTGACCTCTGCGGTGTATTCCGCTTCGATCATTCGTCGGGGCGAAGCCAGCGGGACAATAACTGCAACGGGCGCACTAAGCTATTTTGGCAAGACCGCAGAACTGGTTCGGAACGCGGGGTCGAAAAGCCACCTCGAAGAACTTGTGTTAGGCATCGTGCGCTATCTCGTGATCATGGATGGGTTTCTGGTAGCCGCCATTTTGATCTACGCGACGATCGAGCACATACCTCTAGCAGAAATTCTCCCTTTTGCGCTTATTCTTTTTGTGGCCTCAGTACCAGTTGCCCTTCCCGCGACGTTTACCTTGGCGACCGCTATGGCCTCCCTAGGCCTCGCGCAGCGAGGTGTTCTGGTAACGCGTCTCGCTGCTATAGAGGAAGCTGCGGCCATGAGCGATCTTTGCACCGATAAAACGGGGACCCTGACCCAGAATAGGCTCAGCTTGGTGGCGAGTAGTCCGATGGGCGGCGCGACCGCGGTTGAGCTTTTGTCCATGGCAGCGGTTGCCAGCGATGATGCAACGCAGGACCCTATTGATCTGACCATACTGGGCGCGGCGCAGGACCAAAACGTAACGATACCGCAACGGCTCGTTTTTACACCGTTTGATCCAGCCACAAAACGCTCCGAGGCCTCGTTACGGGTAGAGGGGGCGCCGTGGGTGGCCATGAAAGGCGCGCCTCAGGTCATCGCCGCGCTGACCAACACAGGGAATTGGGGGCGAGTGGCTGAAGACCTAGCGTCCCAGGGCGCGCGAGTCCTGGCGGTAGCGGCCGGGCCTGTGGGAGCGCCGCGTTTTCTTGGTCTCTTGGCGTTGGCGGACCCTATCCGCCCTGATGCACCACAGACCTTGCAGGCGCTCCATGGGTTTGGTGTGCGCGTGCGGATGGTGACTGGGGATAATGTAGCCACCGCAAAGACTGTCGCCACAACGCTAGGATTGGCAGGTGCTATCTGTGACCGATCCGATGTTGGCAGAGACTGCTCGGTCTACGCGGGAGTGTTCCCGGAAGATAAATTTCATTTGGTACAGCGCCTCCAGCAGCAACACAAAGTCGTCGGTATGACCGGGGATGGCGTAAATGATGCGCCCGCCTTAAAACAAGCGGAGGTGGGGATTGCGGTGGAGAGCGCCACCGATGTCGCTAAAGCGGCGGCGAGCCTGGTTTTGACGAATCCCGGCCTCGCCGGGGTCGCAGACGCCGTAGAGACTGGTCGGCGAGTCTACCAGAGGCTGCTGACATATACCCTTAATAAGATCATAAAAACCTTCCAAGTGGCGTTGTTCTTGAGTTTCGGGCTATTGGTCTTTCGGCGCTTCGTTATCACCCCGATTCTTGTCCTCTTACTTCTCTTTGCCAACGATTTTGTCACGATGTCTCTGGCTCGTGATCATGTACGGCCTTCGCGCGCGCCGGATCGGTGGGATGTCCGTGCGCTCATATTTTCTTCGCTTGTGGTGGCAATGGCGTGGATCGCTTATATTTTTGGTGTTTACTTGGTCGGGCGCACAATGGGCTTGTCACTACATGCCGTGCAGACCCTGGATTTCCTGGGTCTTGTATTCTCGGGCCTCGCGAATGTCCTGCTCGTGCGCGAACGCGGCCATATATGGAGCTCCCGTCCAGGAGCATTGCTACTCTGGGCGATTATGGGGGATATCGTTATAGTCAGCCTTCTGGCACAAAACCGCCTCTTGATGGCACGAATCCCGCTGACCGTAACCGCTGGATTACTCTTTGCAACGATCCTATATACTTTAATATTGGATCAGATGAAGGTACCTCTGTTGCGGCGACTTTCAAATGCCGAGACCTAACGATCACGGTGGCCTTCGCGGCGTAGGTACGTTGGTTCACCACGAGGCAGGTGAGGGGAGTTTGGGTGCGTGATGCCTTGAAGGCAGGTTCAGGAATAGACGTAGTGACGGCGGACAGCGGTCGGCACAGACTGGAACGAGAGATGCGCTATGGTAGCCGTCGCCCCGCAACATGGTTTGGGGGGGGTAAGATAAGTTGGTGATACGTGGTGAATTCGTGGGTATATCTATGGGTGGCGCGGCGGAGTTTCGTGTGGCTTGGGGAAAGGATAGAGAATAGACATCGATCAAGCGTGGCCACATACAGGCTCGTATCATGTTGTCGCATGGGGCGGTCGCGGTGTTCGATATGTGTGGGCCGAGCACTAACTTGTGGGAGGACACGCCAACGGGCAGAGTGGCGTTCGGCGACGGGCAACAGGGAATGGGCTCAGGTGGGGCCGTATGGGGGTAATGCGCTATTGTGTAGGATGGGTGACAAAGAGGGATTGGGGGCTAGTATTTCTACGTGCGAGGCAGAATGTGCGGGCGTGACACTCTCGCGGACGCGTATGGCCGCAACAGATATTCTAAATATGGTTCGCGAAGACTGGGGCGGGCGCATATCCTGACGAAATGCGTCGCTTTATGCAAAAGAGGAATCGAACGTGTATAAAAATATCTTGGTGGCGATCGACGGCAGTAATACCTCCACATTGGCGCTTCGGGAGGCCATTAACGTGGCCAAGGAACAGTCAGCGCGATTGCGGCTCGTTCATGTGATCGATATGTCCCCGTTTACCACGGCAGATACTGGCCTCATAGACGATGCCAAACTGGAAGAGGTCCTATTCAAAGCAGGGCAGACCATCATGGATGAGGCGGTGAGTGAGGCCCAGAAGGCCGGTCTCGAGGTCGAGACGGTATTACCTCAGAACCTCAATCATCGTATTGGCACGGTTATCGTGGATGAGGCGAACCGCTGGGGAGCGGATCTCATCGTGATAGGTACTCATGGTCGACGTGGTATACAGCATTTCGTTTTAGGCAGCGTGGCCGAGCAAGTGGCTCGCGCTGCAACTCATCCTGTGCTGTTAATTCCGAGTCGGCGATAGGCTTGCTCGATGGATCCGCGCGTCTGTTGCTAGCGCCGATCGGAGAAGATACGAAGATGCCGAAATCGCTCGGTTCACTCCCGACAGGGAAGGCCGATGGAGTCTTCTGGCACGCTCCTGCGGCACAAGCGACCGTCAAGGGCACCCCCTGCAGGTGAGTCCGCCTATCAACCGCGCACGGATAAACCCGTTTATAGGCACAAAAACGCGCGGGTTGCTAGCGGCAATTATTGAGTTCCCGGTATTCTGCAAGGTCGTGGGTTTCGATTCGATTCCGGCCCCGGCCTTTAATCTCCGAGTCGTCTCACAGGAATGCGGGATATTAGGAGCGCTTGCGGACAACGCGGCCTCATCCGCAGGTGCTGGCGAGCCAGCTCCGCAGTGCGAAATCTATGCGTACGACGTGAGCGGGCGCTCATGGGAACATCAAATCTGTGCCGATGCCGGAGGCGTACTGCGCCGCACGGATGGGGGCGCCGATTTCAAGCATCGAGGGGAGTAGTGGTGGGCCGTCCAGGGCTCGAACCTGGGACCACCTGATTAAGAGTCAGCTGCTCTACCAACTGAGCTAACGGCCCGTATGCCCCGCGAAGTATAAAGCCTTTTCAGAAGACGGCAAGCCCAGCCAAAAAAAACGGTTGCCTCGGGTGCGATCGAGTGTCGACCGAGGCCCTTTAGGAAACGCGGACATGCGGGTAACCCGTGAGCCTACATCTTCCCGCCGTGCTAGGCTGCGTTCCGAATTGTGCGCCGCCAGATCGGCCCGATTGTGGGTACCGATGGCGGCGGAGGGTCGCCTGATCGGGGCTCGACCCGGACCAGTTTTTGAGGCTAGCCGACTCGTTTCGCAGGCGCCTCCGGCAGCCCGGATTGAGGGGCGTTGTTGCCGCGCCGTCGCGGGGCGCCTAGAATAGCGCGTTTGCCGATACGGTCGAGCGGGGAAACCTATACGTGGGATGGAACGATCCGGGGAGAGGCCAGGATCCGTGGGGACGTAAGAGCGGCGCCGGGCCTTTTGACCTTGATGCCATCATCCAGCGCCTATGGCGCAGGCTGCGCCGACACAGGGGCGCACCGCCCCGTTGGGTTTTTGGCGTCACGGGCTTTGCTGCCATAGCTGGGTGGCTGGTCACGGGCTTCTATAGCGTGCCACAAGGAGACCGGGCGGTCTTGTTGGAGATGGGGCGCGCCACCCGGGTGGTCCGCCCTGGCGCCCACTGGCGTTGGCCGATGCCGCTTGCGAGCGACCGGGTCGTGAGTATTCGGCAGGTTCATGTGGTGGCGGTGGGCTACCGGCCGATGTCGAAGCTCTATGAAGGGGAGCCCGCGCCCGCCGAAGCGGCCATGTTGACCGGCGACCAGGGCGTGGTGCGTCTACAATTTGCGGTCCAGTACCGGATCGTCGATCCGCGTCGCTACCTCTTCAGTGTCGATCATCCCCGCAAGACTATCACCCGCGCCGCCGAGGCCGTGATGCGCCAGGCGGTGGCCGACAGTCCCTCGAGCGAGCTTGGCGGAAGCGAACAGCGCCCGTTGGAGGCGTCCACCAAGGCCGGTCTGCAGCACCTATTGGATCGCTACCGCGCGGGAGTCCATATCGTTGCCATCAAGATTCAAAAGGCAACGCCCCCGAAGACCGTCCTTGCGGCCATCGAGAAGGTCGTACGGGCGCGGGAGGATGTGAAGAGATACATGAGCGAGGCCCAGGCCTACAGCGACTCCATAATCCCGAAGGCGCGCAGCGATGGGGCGACTCAGATCGACCGCGCCTACGCCTATCGCGTGCGCGTGGTCGCGAAGGCCGAGGCAGATTCCGCCCGCTTCTTGGCCCTGGCTAGGATCTATGCGCGCGCGCCGTTTGTGACGCGCGAACGGCTTTTGATCGACGCTATGACGCAGGTCTATCGCAAAGCCCATAAGGTCGTGTTGTCAGGCGGCAGCCACGCGGTCATCCATATACCGATGGCACCGCCCACGCCCGTGGCCGTCGCCCCCAAGGTAGCGGAGCCTAAGGCCGGGGGGCGCCCGTGAAGATGCGTGCGTTGTGGCCCTTTGCCCTGGGGCTGGCCTTCTTGGTGGCGCTTCTTGACGCAACGCTCTACCAAGTCGATGCGGGACAAAGCGCGGTGGTAACGTCCTTTGGTCGCATCGTGCAAAGCCGGGTGGGATCGGGGATGCACGCGAAGATCCCGTTTGTCCAGGACGCCCACATCTTTGATGCGCGCCTCGTCAATCTGCGTGTAGAACCCCAGGCCTTGCTCACGAAGGGACACAAACGGGTGCTCCTCGACGCGTTCGTGGAGTACCGGATCACAAGCTTTCGGCGCTACCTCGCCACCACCGGCGGCTCGACGCACAAGGCCCAGGAGCGTATACACGAGGCGGCCGTTACGGAGTTTAGGCGATTCTTCGGCGCGCGCACGCTGGCCCAGATCCTCACGGGTCAGGATATCAAATCGTTGCAAGAAGGCCTGTCGGCGCAAGTGGCGCGTTACGGGGTTGCGATCGCCGATGTGCGAATTCAGCGCCTGGGGCTAGGCGACCGAGTCGTCGATGCGATCGAGAAACGGATGGCCGCTGATCAGCTCGCGCAAGCGGCACAGCTAGAGGCGCGTGGCATGGCGCAGGCCGCCAAGCTACGGGGGAAGGCCGACCGCAAACGTGCCAAGATCCTCGCGGCAGCCTACGAAAAGGCAGGCATCATTCGCGGGCAGGCGCAGGCCCGTGCCGGCACCCTATATGCTGGGGCCTATGGGCGTGATCCGCGCTTCTTCGTGTTTTACAAGAGTCTGCGCGCCTATGTGCGAAGCTTCGCCGATCCCCAGACGACGCTCGTTATCGGGCCGAATAGCGGATTTCTGCGTTTTTTGAAAAACCAAGGACCATACCGCAAATGACATCCTTTGGAATCCCTAGGGGAACGCGGGCGTGAGGCGCGACCACTGGCTTCTGCCCGTTGGGTTCGATGAAATTCTGCCGCCGGCCGCGCGCCATGCCGAGCAGGTACGGCGCCGTCTCCTGGATCTTCTGGACACCTGGGGCTATGACCTCGTGATGCCACCGCTCGTGGAGTATCTGGAGTCGCTGCTCACTGGTGTGGGGCGTGAGCTCGACCTGAAGACGTTCAAGCTGACCGATCAATTGACGGGGCGGCTTATGGGGCTGCGCGCCGATATAACGCCGCAAGCCGCGCGGATCGACGCCCATTACCTGCGCCGCGAGACACCGGTCCGGCTTTGCTATGTCGGGCCTGTCGTGCATACGCGGCCCGATGAGTTCGGGGGAGCCCGCGAGCCCTGGCAGATTGGCGCAGAACTCTTCGGACAATCAGGGTCGCAGGCCGATACGGAAGTCCTTCGGCTTATGTTGGCGCTTCTTGAAACGGCAGGCTTTTCCAAGCTCCATGTGGATATTGGGCACGTAGGTGTGTATCGTGCCTTGGCGCGTGAGGCGCGGATCGACGCGAGCGCCGAGCAGAAATTACGCGATGCGCTAGGCCGGCGCGCCCGCGCAGAGGTGGATACCATCCTCGCGGGCCTGAATCTGCCGGCACGACTTGAGTGCCACTTGAAGGCCTTGATCGATCTGCATGGCGGGGCCGCGGAGTTTGAGGCGGCGGAGGCCGCCCTGGCGGATGCGAACCCCGATGTGAACGCTGCGCTTGCCGACCTCAAGGCCGTTTGGCACGCGGTCGACCGGGCACACCTAGGTCTCGAGTGGCACTTCGATCTCGCCGAGCTGAGCGGCTACGGCTATCATACGGGCGTCGTGTTCTCTGCCTTCGTGGCAGGTTACGGGCAGGCGATCGCGCAGGGCGGACGCTACGACGAGATCGGACGAGCCTTCGGCCGCTCCCGTCCGGCGGTCGGATTCAGTGCGGATCTGCGGCTCCTTTTGAAGCTCAGAGACGAGCCGGCGCGCCTCCCGGGCGCCATCCTCGCGCCGTGCCGCGACGATGAGGGGTTGCGCGATGCGGTGCGCGGGTTGCGCGCGAGCGGGGCGCGGGTGGTCGAGGCTTTAAGTGATGGGGCGGAACACGGACGGGACATGGGCTGCGATCGCGAGCTCGTACTACAAGATGGCCGGTGGACGGTCGTCGTGAGGCGTTGAGAGGATTATGGCAAAGAATATCGTAGTCATCGGGACCCAGTGGGGAGATGAGGGAAAGGGCAAGATCGTCGACCTCCTGACCGACCGCGCTGCCGCGGTTGTGCGCTTCCAGGGAGGCCACAATGCTGGCCACACCCTGGTCATATCAGGACGCAAGACGATCTTGCATCTAATCCCGTCTGGAATCCTAAGACCCGATGTCACGTGCTATATCGGCAATGGCGTGGTCCTGGCCATAGCCCCTCTGTTCGAGGAGATCGAGGCCCTGGAGAAGGCCGGCGTGCCGGTGGTCGACCGGCTGAAGATCAGCGATGCCTGTCCGCTCATTCTGCCGCACCACATCGCGCTCGACGTCGCCCGTGAGCGCGCCCGCGGCGCAGCTGCGATCGGAACGACGGGACGCGGCATAGGGCCGGCCTACGAAGACAAGGTTTCGCGGCGGGGCCTAAGGCTCGGCGACATCTTCGATGAGGCGTCGTTCAAGGCCAAGCTGAAAGACGTCATGGAGTACCATAACTTCATGCTCGAGCACTTCTTCCGGGCCCCTACGGTCAGCTACGAGGATACGCTCGCCGAGGTCATGGCCTATCGCGACAGGCTCGCAAAGGTCTGCTGCGACGTTCCGGAGGCGCTCGACCGCCATCAGGCACGTGGCGAGTCGCTGCTTTTCGAGGGTGCGCAGGGCACCTTTCTTGACATCGACCACGGGACCTACCCGTTCGTGACGTCTTCGAACACCAGCGCCGGGGCGGCAGCCACCGGAACCGGTGTCGGTCCCCGGGCGCTCCATTACGTGCTCGGCATCACCAAGGCCTATGCGACCCGCGTGGGAGCGGGGCCTTTCCCGACCGAGCTCTTCGATGCCACAGGCGAACGCCTGGGCGAGCGCGGCCAGGAGTTCGGGGCGACCACGGGGCGCAAGCGCCGCTGCGGGTGGTTCGACGCAGTGGCAGTGCGCCGGGCGCGTCAAATTAATGGATTTTCCGGACTTTGCATCACCAAGCTCGACGTCCTGGACGGCTTTGACACTGTGAAGATCTGTGTGGCCTACGATCTCGATGGCGAGCGGCGGGCAACGCCCCCGGCGACGGCCGAGGCGTTGGCGCGGTGTCGGCCGGTCTATGAAGAAATGCCCGGCTGGAAGGAATCAACAGTCGGGGCACGGCATCTGGAACAGCTGCCAACGGGCGCCCGGCGTTATCTGGAGAGGCTCTGTGAACTTACGGGAACGCCCATCGAGATCATATCGACCGGCGCGGACCGCGAGGAGACGATCATCGTCCGCGATCCGTTTCAGGAATAACTGATCTAAAAGCACACCGGACTTGGTACCGAGGAGAGGACTTGAACCTCCACGGGGTTACCCCCACTAGCACCTGAAGCTAGCGCGTCTACCAATTCCGCCACCCCGGCCCGGCATGCCTTTAAGGCCGGCGACTCTACCGAGAACAGGACACGATGTCAACGCAAAACGACCCCCCATCTTTCAGCGATCCCATGGCCCAGCGCGAGGCCCAAACTTACGAGTTTCCGGTGCCAAGCCGCGAAGCGGTTATGGCCTATCTTGCCTCGCAGGACGAGCCCGTGCCGCTGCGTCAGCTGCTCGAAGACATGGGCGTGAGCGGCGAGCGCGACGTAGAATCATTCGGCCGGCGGCTGCGCGCCATGGAGCGCGACGGCCAACTTCTCAAGAATCGTCGCGGGCGCTACGGACTCGTGCAGCGCATGGACTTGATCAAGGGGCGCGTCATCGGCCATCCCGACGGATTCGGCTTTCTCGCCCGCGAGGACGGTAATGACGACCTTTTCATTCCGGCCCGCGAGATGCGCAAAGTCCTGCATGGCGACCACGTGGTGGTACATGTCGCGAGCCTCGATGCCCGTGGCCGTGGGGAATGCCTCATCGTGGAGGTCCTCGAGCGCGGCCAACGTCAGGTCGTCGGTCGCTACTGCAAGGAGCGGGGCGTGGCGTTCGTGAACGCCGACGACCGGCGGATCGGGCGGGATATCATGATCGCCGAAGATGCGGACTCGGTGGCCGCCGAACCGGGTCAAATCGTAGTCTGCGAGATCCTCGAGCAGCCGACTGCCAAGACCCCGCCCATGGGGCGCGTCGTCGAGGTGCTCGGCGACCGGGCGGCCCCCGGTATGGAGATCGCGATCGCCTTACGTAAATACGACCTCCCGCATGAGTTTTCGCAGGCGGTCCAAAACGAAGTGGCGGGGCTTGCACCGACGATAGATGCCCAGGAGGCGGCGCGCCGCGAGGATTTGCGGGATATGCCGCTCGTCACCATAGATGGCGAGGATGCGCGCGATTTCGATGACGCCGTGTACTGCGAAAAGACCCGTGGCGGGTGGCGGCTGGTGGTGGCGATCGCGGATGTCTCCTATTACGTGCAGCAGGGCACCAAGCTTGATGAGGAAGCCCAGGCGCGCGGGAATTCCGTCTATTTCCCGAAGGCCGTGATCCCCATGCTTCCGGAGGTACTGTCCAACGGTCTTTGTTCCTTGAACCCCGATGTCGACCGGCTGTGCATGGCCTGCGAGATCGAGATGGACAAGGGCGGAGCCTTCAAGGGCTACCGCTTCTTCGAGGCGGTCATGCGCTCTCGCGCCCGTCTCACCTACACGGAAGTGGCCGCGATTATCGCCGGGGAGGAAGAGGCCACCACGCGGCGGGCACCGCTCGTGCCGGCCATCAAGGCCCTGCACCGGCTTTATGAAGTATTGCATGCCGCGCGCGCGAAACGCGGATCGGTCGACTTCGAGCTCCCCGAGACACGCATCGTCTTCGATGCCAATCGCAAGATCGAGCGCATAGAACCGCTCGTTCGCAATGACGCCCATAAGCTCATCGAGGAATGCATGCTCGCCGCCAATGTCTGCGCGGCGCAATTTTTGATTGATCGCGAAGCGCCAGCACTCTTTCGGGTGCATGCGGGACCCTCGGCCCAGAAATTGAAGGACCTGCGGGTCATGCTGTTCGAGATGGGACTCGAGTTGAAGGGCGGAGACAAGCCGAGCGCCAAGGATTACGCCGCCTTGCTTGCGAAGGCGCCGCCGGGACCCGAAGGTCGGCTCCTACAGACGCTCCTTTTGCGAAGCCTGAGCCAGGCCGTGTACGGCCCCGATGACATCGGCCACTTCGCCTTGGGCTACGAACACTACACGCACTTCACGTCACCCATACGGCGCTACCCGGATCTGATCGTCCATAGGGCTATCAAGGGGGCGCTTGGGAAAGGCCCTGTGTCGCGTCCCGAAGGATCCATGAAGGCCGCAGGCGAGCATTGCTCGTTCACGGAACGGCGGGCGGACGATGCCACACGCGATGTGATCCGCTCCCTAAAGACCGAGTATATGGCCGACAAGGTCGGACAGGAGTTCGATGCGATCGTAAGCGGCGTCATGGCCTTCGGCTTGTTCGTCGAACTGGCCGATATTTATGTCGATGGTCTCGTGCACGTCTCGTCGCTCGGCCACGATTACTACCACTTCGATCCGGCCCATCACCGCATGGTTGGCGAACGGACCGGGCAGCATTATCGGCTCGGGGACCCGGTGCGCGTCCGCCTTCTGCGCGTCGACGTGGATGAGGGCAAGATCGATTTCGAACTCGTAGCGACCGCTGCGGCCACAAGCGAGAAGCCGCAGCCCAAGGGGCCTACGCGCAGCAAACGGCGCCGCAGGTCGCGTCGTGGATGACGCCATCCCCGAGGATCTGATCGCCGGGCCGCATGCCGTATCGGCGGCCCTGAAGGCCCATCCCGAAACCATAGACTGCGTATGGGTCGCGAAAGAGCGCGCGGACGATCGCGTGCACGGCATCCTTACCCTTGCGCGTAGCGCCCATGTGGTGGTGCGCCGCACCCCGCGGGCGGCCCTCGACCGACTGGCGCCAGGCCTTGCACATCAAGGTGTACTCGCCCGGCGGCGCCCCGTGGAGCGCCCGCGGGAAGAAGACCTGGCGGCTCACCTCCAGGGCTTGGAGCGGCCTCTGGTGCTGGTCTTGGACGGCGTTCAGGATCCGCACAACCTCGGCGCTTGTCTGCGTAGCGCCGAGGCGGCCGGGGTCGATCTCGTCATCGTTCCCCGGCATGCGCGCGCGCCCTTGTCGGCGGTGGCGTCGCGCGCCGCCTGCGGCGCGGCGGAGCGCATACCGCTTTACGAGGTGGCAAACCTGGCACGCGCACTGCGTGTCCTGAAGGATGCGGGGCTCTGGTTGATCGGTGCCACCGCCGATGCAGATCAGTCGCTGCACACATGCGTGCTGCCGACCCCGACAGCCTGGGTCTTGGGTGGGGAAGGGTCGGGTTTGCGGCGGCTCACGCGCGAGGCCTGCGATCTCCTCGTCCGTATCCCCATGTGCGGGCAGGCCGAAAGCCTGAACGTGTCGGTGGCGACCGGCCTTTGCCTCTTCGAGAGCGTGCGCGCACGCTCGATCAAGGCGCCAAGCTCACCGGAAATTGCGTTGACCCCCATAAATCTCTAGAATGGCGCCGGCACCTTGCCTGTGGCAACGGGTCACAGGCTTTACAGCCATAAGGGGCTTTTCATGCGTCATTACGAAATAGTATTCCTGGTCCATCCGGACCAGAGCGAGCAGGTGCCCGCCATGATCGAGCGCTACCGCTCGCTCATAGAAGGCGGGGACGGCCGCATCCATCGACTTGAGGACTGGGGCCGCCGGCAGCTCGCCTACCCCATCAACAAGGTCCACAAGGCCCACTATGTGCTCATGAACATCGAGTGTGCGCCCGCCGTGCTCCAGGAGCTCGAGACCTCGTTCAAGTTCAACGATGCCGTGATCCGCACGTTGACGCTGGCGCGCGATGAGGCGGTGACCGCGCCGTCGCCGCTGGCCAAGGAAAACCAGGACGCCGCGGCCAAGCCCGCGCGCGTGCGCACCGACGAAGACGGACTCGAGCGGGATGCCGCCGAGGCCTCGGCATAAGGAGAGGGAATCATGTCGCGCTTTTTTCGACGTAAGAAGTTCTGCCGGTTTACCGCTGAAGGCACGGTCGAGATCGATTACAAAGATCTCGCCACGCTGAAGGCCTACATCACCGAGACCGGCAAGATCATACCGAGCCGCAACACCGGCACCAAGGCCCGCTACCAGCGTCAGCTGGCGCGCGCCGTTAAGCTTGCCCGGCACCTAGCGCTCTTGCCCTACAGCGACGCACATAACTAAGGGATCGCCCCATGCAGATCATTCTCCTTGAGAAAGTCCGTAATCTGGGCGACCTGGGCGACCAAGTGACGGTAAAACCGGGCTTTGGCCGCAACTTCTTGATCCCCACGGGCAAGGCGGTCCGTGCAACCCCCGAAAACAAGGCGCGCTTCGAGGCCGAACGCGCCGAGCGCGAGCGGCGCCAGCAGGAACACCTCGCGGCCGCCCGCGCACGCGGAGAGCGCCTGAACGGTGCGACCGTGCAGCTGGTGCGCAAGGCAGGGGAAGAGGGTCGGATTTTCGGTTCGGTCGGGACCACCGACATTGCTGACGCCCTGGTGGCTTCCGGCTTCGAAGTGGCCAAGGCCGAGATCGAGTTGCCCGATGGCCCCTTGAAGTCCGTGGGCGATCATGAGCTTCACGTGAGCCTGCACGCTGAGGTTACGGCAACCATCATCGTTTCGATCGTCGCTGAATCCTAAGGGCGCCTCCTACGCGCGCGCAAGGGTCGCTCCATGACCGATAAGGCCGCCTCAGGCGTAGCGCGCGCCCGCGGGGGCTTGGGCGCGCATATGCGCGTCGCGCCGCAATCCGTGGAAGCCGAACAGGCAGTACTGGGCGGCCTGCTCTTGGATGCGCGCGCCTGGGACCGTATCGCCGACCGCCTCTCCGAAATCGACTTCTACCGCCGCGAGCATCAGGTGATCTTCGCGGTGGTAGCAGCATTGAACGCGGAGGGGCGGCCGGTTGATATCGTCACGGTGAGCGAACGTCTCGGGGCCGAGGCCTTGGAGGCCGTCGGTGGACTCGGCTACCTCGGGTCGCTCGCAGAAAACACCCCGAGCGCCAACAACATCCAAGCCTACGCCGACATCGTCCGCGAGCGGGCCCTGGTCCGGCGCCTGATCGAAGTCGTAAACGACATCGGCGAGAAGGCCTATCAGCCGGAAGGACGCAGCGCGGTCGAACTCCTGGACTACGCGGAGCGCGGCGTATTCGCCATCACGGAGAGCGGTACCCGGCGCGGGGGCTTTAGGCCCTTGAAGTCGCTTTTGACAGCCGCAGTCGATCGTATCGACACCCTATTTCGCTCCAATACCACCATCACGGGTGTGGCCACAGGTTTCGCCGACCTCGACAATATGACATCGGGTCTACAACCCGGGGATCTCGTGATCGTGGCGGGCCGGCCGTCCATGGGCAAGACCGCATTTGCCCTGAATATCGCCGAGAACGCCGCCGTAGGGCTGAAGCTGCCGGTTGCGATCTTCAGTCTCGAGATGCCAGGCGAGCAACTCGCCATGCGTCTCATGTCGTCCCTCGGGCGCATCAACGCCCACAGGCTTCGCACCGGCAAGCTCGAGGATGAGGACTGGCCGCGGCTCACTTCGGCAGTCGGCATGTTGGCAGAGGCCCCGGTCTATATCGACGATACCCCCGCGCTTACCCCCCTGGAGCTGCGTGCGCGCAGTCGGCGGCTCATGCGCGAACATGGCCTGGGTCTCATCGTCGTCGACTATCTACAGCTCATGCAAGGCCCGGAAAGTACCGAGAACCGGGCCACGGAAATATCCGGTATTACACGTGCCCTCAAGAGCTTAGCTAAGGAACTTAATGTTCCACTTATAGCTCTCTCGCAGCTGAACCGGTCACTTGAGCAGCGACCCAACAAGCGTCCGGTGATGTCTGACCTGCGCGAATCCGGGGCCATCGAGCAGGACGCGGATGTGATCTTCTTCATCTATCGCGACGAGGTCTATAACGAGGAAAGCGAGGACAAGGGCACGGCTGAGATCATCATCGGCAAACAGCGTAACGGGCCGATCGGGAAGGCCCGGCTTACGTATCTTGGGGAATACACGCGCTTCGAAAACCACGCGGACGTGCACGGCTACGAAGGGCCCTATGCATGAGGCCTGCGTACGTCTCGCTCGACGCGCCGGCGCTGCGTCATAACCTCGCTCAGGTCCGGGAACTCACCGGCGCGCGCGTCATGGCCATCGTCAAGGCCAACGGTTATGGCCACGGCTTGGTGTGGGTGGCTAAGAGTCTGACGGGCGCGGACGCCTTCGGCGTAGCGAGCCTGGAGGAGGGCCTGGAGTTACGTGCAGCCGGGATCCAGCAGGAGATCTGCCTCCTGGAAGGCTTCTTCGATGCCGCCGAGATCCCCATCATTCTGCGCGAAGGGTTCACGCCCGTCATTCACGATCATCATCAGCTCGAGGCCTT
Source organism: Acidiferrobacter sp. (assembly GCF_054609335.1). NCBI lineage: Bacteria > Pseudomonadati > Pseudomonadota > Gammaproteobacteria > Acidiferrobacterales > Acidiferrobacteraceae > Acidiferrobacter > Acidiferrobacter sp. Next base: position 36,382 of record NZ_JBTRWP010000010.1, read on the forward strand.
GAGGCACGTGCGAAGCGAAAACCGCTGCGATGCCTGGATCAAGGTCGACACCGGCATGCATCGTCTGGGTTTCGAGCCTAATGAGGTCCCCGCCGTGGCCGCAGACCTCGCGGCTCTGCCTTTCGTGGGTCGTCTGGGGCTCTTGTCGCATCTGGCCTGCGCGGAGGACTTCGCCTCACCCGTCACCGTGCTCCAGATCGAGGCCCTGGGGCGCCTATCGCTTCCGGGCCTTCGGCGCAGCCTCGCGAATTCAGCCGGCATCATGAGCTGGCCTGCAGCACATGCCGATTGGGTGCGGCCCGGGCTCATGCTTTATGGGGCGTCGCCCCTGGGCCAGACCGGACCTCAGCCTGTGGCCTTGAAGCCTGTCATGACGCTGCGCAGTCGCCTGATCAGTGTGCGCCGCCGCAAGGAAGGCGACGCGATCGGCTACGGCGGGGATTATCGTTGCCGTGAGGACATGCCGGTGGGGGTCGTGGGGGTCGGTTACGGCGATGGTTATCCCCGCGAATTCCGGGGCGCAGTATCAGTCCTCGTACACGGCCTGCGGGCGCCTGTCATCGGTCGAGTCTCCATGGACATGTTGACGGTGGACTTGCGCGGTGTGGCGGATGCGCAGGTCGGTGACGAGGTGATTTTGTGGGGCGAGGGGCTGCCGGTCGAAGAAGTCGCGCAGGCCGCAGGCACGATCCCCTACAGGCTGCTCTGTGGACTGACGCAACGGCTTCCGCGCCGCGAGTGCCCGTGAAGGCGCGCAATTATTACCAATGCCGCGAATGCGGCGCCCGCGCCGCCCAATGGGCCGGGCGTTGCGATTCCTGCGCGGCCTGGAACACGCTGGTCGAAGTGGGGGGTGCCGCACCCCCGCCTCCGGGTGCGATCACCAAGCGCGCCGTGCCACTCTCGGAGGTGCGATGCGAGACCGTGGAGCGGTGGTCGACGGGCTTGAGCGAGCTCGATCGCGTCCTCGGGGGAGGGGTTGTGCCCGGGTCGGTGGTGCTCTTGGGCGGGGATCCCGGTATCGGCAAATCCACCATCCTGATCCAGACCCTGGCGTCCATGAGCACAGACCTGAGCGCCCTTTATGTGACCGGCGAGGAGTCGGCCGCGCAAGTAGCGCTCCGCGCGCGACGGCTGGGCCTGAAGACCCAGCGCATGAAGCTCTTGGCCGAGACTAATGTGGATGCGATAATAGCCCAGGCCCGCCTCGAGAACCCGCGGGCGCTTGTTATCGATTCGATCCAGACGGTGTTTCTTCCGCAGCTCTCCCAAGCGCCCGGCAGCGTGGCCCAAGTCCGAGAGGCCGCCGCCACCCTGGTGCGCTTCGCCAAAGAGACCGATACCGCGCTTTTCCTGGTTGGGCATGTGACCAAGGAAGGGCAGCTCGCCGGCCCCCGTGTGCTCGAGCATATGGTCGATGCCGTCCTCTACTTCGAGGGCGACAGCGGAAGCCGCTACCGCCTGATCCGCGCTATCAAGAACCGCTTCGGGGCGGTGAACGAGATCGGCGTGTTCGTCATGACGGAAGGGGGGCTGCGCGAGGTGACCAATCCTTCGGCCCTGTTTCTGCGACAGGATGCCCGCAATGCCCCCGGGAGCGTCATATTAGTGACGCAGGAGGGCACCCGGCCTCTGCTCGTCGAGGTCCAGGCCTTGATCGATGAAAGCCCCGGCGCGAATCCGCGGCGGGTCGCGCTCGGCTTGGACAGCCAGCGCTTGGGCATGCTGCTCGCGCTTTTGCATCGCCACGGCGGGCATGCCACATCGCGTCACGATGTCTTCGTCAACGTAGCGGGGGGTGTGCGGGTGACAGAGACCGCATCCGATCTCGCGGTCTTGCTGGCTTGCACCTCGAGCCTCTTGGATTGTCCCGTGCCGCGCGATCTCGTGGTGTTCGGGGAGGTGGGGCTGGCCGGTGAGATGCGGCCGGTGCCGCGCGGCCAGGAGCGGCTGCGCGAGGCCGCAAAACTTGGCTTCAAGCGCGCCATCGTGCCCGCCGCGAACGTTCCCAAACGGCGCTCCGAGGGGGATATCGCCGTGTTCGGCGCACGGCAGCTTCGCGAGGCTTTGGCGCATTTTTTGCAGCCTTAGAAGATATTTTCACGGCCTATTTGTGACCCGGTGAAGAAACCGGGCACCGCGGGTCCGGGAGGCAACGGCATGACACAGAGTGGAAAACGGGTAGAGCGGGGCGGCGCCGACGTGGCGCGGCATGCGCAGTTGCCGGCCAAGGCCCTTCACGCCATGACTCCGGCGCGTTTCGGGACGGCGTGTGTGCTCGCGGGGATTGGGTTTGCGCTGCTTGCGCGCTTAGGGATGGGCCTGTCGGGGATCCCGGGCCCCAGCACACTCTTAAGCCCTCTTCTCACCGGATGGTTCGGCGCTAAAGTCGCGTTCTGGCGCGTAGCCGCAATTCAGGGGGGGGTGGTCCTCATGGGCGCGGCGATCGCCATAGGGCAGTGGCGCGCGACGCGACGCCGCAAGTCGACGGCAAGCGCCGAGCCCCCGCGGACACTCCAGGCCCCACGCGCCACCTTCCTGCGAACGCTGGAACGCATCGTGGCCGCCGACAACGAACTCCCCTACAACCTCATCCTCTTTGACATTGATGGCTTTCGGATACTGAATGACCGGCATGGAACCGAGGCCTGCGACGACCTCCTGATCTGCGTCAAACGACAGATCGCGACAGCCTTACCGGAAAACGCCCGTCTGGCACGATTCGGAAGCGATGAATTCCTGGCGTTCGTACCCGGGATGACCTGTGACGAGGCCGTCTCCTTGGCGCACACAGTCGTGGCATCCGTTGCTGGACGCCGCTTCGATGTCGGTACCGGGACGCTGCGCACGACTATGACCGCGGGGCTTGCGGCCTTTCCGGAGAGCGCACATAACCTGCGGGACGCCATCAGTCAGGCGACCTCGGCCCTCCAGGAGGCCAAGAGCGGCGGGCGGGGGGCGGTGGTCGCCGCCCAACACAATAAGAACGGGCTCTGCCGCCTTGGCGCCGAGGTGGAATCGGCCTTGGGCGAGCATCGTGTTCACCCCGCTTACCAACCGATCATCGATTTGCGCACAGGTCACCCAGTCGCCGAAGAGGGTTTGGCGCGCATCGTTCTGCCTGGGGGCCAGATCCTGGGCGCCGATGCGTTCATGAATGCTGCCACCGATCTCAGGCTTGCGAGCCGGATCGACGAGCGCCTCATAGAGCAGACGCTGGACCGGTGCCGCGAGCAGGCCCGTCGGGGGGATAGGCGTCTGCGATTCATCAACGTCTCGGCCGCACTCCTGCAGGAACGAGACCTGCTTGAGCAGATCGCCTGCGCTTTTACCGGATGCGATATCCTGGGGGATCTCACCGGAAGCCGCAATCCGCTGGTAGTCGAGATCACCGAGCGCGAACTGCTGCGCGATCCGGCGGCGGCCTTGCAGGCCCTGCAACCGCTGCTCGATATTGGCGTGCGACTGGCTATCGACGACTTCGGCAGCGGTTATTCCTCGTTCCTATACCTTACCTCGCTCCCGGTGTCCTTCCTGAAGGTCGAGATGGCGCTCTTGAAGACGGCCCGCACGAGCGATCGCGCACGTTCCATCCTGAAAGGCATCAAAGCCATAGCCCAAGACCTCAACATCCTCACCATAGCCGAAGGCATAGAGGATGAAGAACTCGCCAACATCGCGCGCGACCATGGCATCGATTGGGGGCAGGGGTTCTATTTCGGGCGCCCCGCGCTTGAGCCGACCATATCGGCCGATATCTCTGAAAAGATCGCGTAAGAGCCTTTCGCCATCGGGACATCGCAAGCCTGAGTGCTTTCTAAACCGATGGGCGCGTTACGTATAGGCAGGCCCATCTCACGCTTTTTGAGGGTCGGGGCGGCACCTATGTGCGGGCTCGTACGGTCACAGCCCCCTTTTATACGCAAACATAAGGCCAAGGGTAGGAGCCGCGATGCGCCCCGCGGACTACCGTCCTCGTTTCTTAGCGCAGACCCGTTCGAGCAGGGCGCGCGCGGCGCAGGGCTGCATTCAGGCCCACGTTAATGATAAGCACCATGAGGATCACGAGAAAGGCGGCGGCGAAGGCCAGGGCGTGCGCCGAACGATACGGCTGATTGATGAAGCTCCAAATAACATAGGTGAGATAGCCGATCGGCTCGTGGATGAGTTTCCCGTTCCAGAGGAAATTCGACCAGCCGGCGGTGTAGATCAAAGGCGCGGTCTCGCCGAGGGCTATGGCGATGGCGAATAGAACACCCGTCAATATGCCGGGCAAGGCAAGCGGCAGGGCAAGGCGCGTAATCACAGTAAGCTCACGTAGACCCAAGGCGTAGCCCGCCTCGCGCAGGCCGCCTGGCACCTGCATGAAAGAGATCTCGGTGAAGCGCGCAATGTAAGGGACGACCATGATCGCAAGTGTCAAAGACCCGGCAAGCACCGAGAACTGCCAGCCCAACCCTATGACAAGCGTCACATAACTGAAGTAACCCAGAACGATGGACGGCACGCCGGCCAGGACATCGTCCAGGAAGCGGACCGCGCGCCCGAACCGGCCCCGGCCGAACTCCGAGAGATAGATGCCCGCAAGGATTCCCACCGGGGCTGCGAATACGAGTGCTCCCGAGACCAGCACGAGCGTGCCCGTAATGGCATTGAGCAGTCCGCCGGAAATGCCATTCGTGACCTGCGTAAAGAGCGCAAACGACAAGGCGGACATACCCTTACGAACGACCGTAAAGAGAATGTCGAGCAGCGGGGTCGCCACGAGCACGAACGAGGCCGCAGCCAACCCCCAGCCTAATCCCGAGAACCATTTACGGCGTGTGATGCGCGAGATGTTAAACGGCTGAGGCATTGCGGGAAGTTCCAGTGAGTAGGCGCGCTATGATATTGGTGAGGACCGAGATGATGAATAGTATGAGCGCAATCTCGGCGAGCGACCGCACCGCCATCCCGGTGGGATCCTGCATCGCGCTATCGAGCTGCGACACGATGAACGAGGCCATGGTCGTGACCGGGCTATAGATGTTCCCGGGAAAGTAATTCAAGGCCCCGCCACTCACCATAAGGACCGCCATGGTCTCGCCCAATGCACGGCCGAGACCCAGGATGCAGGCCCCGATAATGTTGCCGCGAACCGCGGGTAACATGGCGCGTCGCACCACTTCGAAGTGGGTGGCGCCCAGGGCATAGGCGGCCTCTTTCGTTTCCGACGGGACCTGCGCCAAGGCATCGCGCACGGTCGCCGCAATGATAGGCACCACCATGAGCGCAAGCACAATGGAGGCGGCGAGCAGACCATAGCCGCTCCCGACCGCTCCAGAGAAGAAAGGAATGAAGCCCAGCACCGAGCGCAGGCCGGGCCCTAGAGTGTGTGCCACAAGGGGCGTAAGCACGGCATAGCCCCAGAGTCCGTACACTACGCTCGGTACCGCGGCGAGCATCTCGACTACGAACGACAAGGGGGTCCTGAGACGGCTACGCAGCCCCTCGGCTAGGAACACCGCCACCCCGAGACTTATGGGGATGGCGATAATAAGCGCGATGGCCGACGTCAACAGAGTGCCTACGATGAATACGAGAATCCCGTAATTCGCGCCTACGGGCGCGAGCACCCCACGCTGCTCCACAGGATCAGCATAGAGATTGCCCAGATTCCAGGTATGGCCGGTGAGAAAATGCCAGCCATTGAATGTCAGGGCCGGCCATGAATAGCGGGCCAGGAACACGAGAATAGCCAGCAGAGCGAGTGGTATGAGGCTTGTGACGAGTACGAGGACGATCCGGAATGGCCGAAGCTTCATAGCGCTCTCAGAAAAGGGCCGGGGCCTTTTTGGGGCCCCGGCCTTTTGCTCTCGTTAATGGATCTTCGCGATCTGCTTGCGGCTGAGCGCGGAGATGCGCGCAGGCAAGGCAATGAATCGCACCTGACGCAGGAAGCGGCGCGCGTTTCCTTCATGGGTATCGACTGCCCACGACAGGAAGGTGCGCAGGGCCTGGGCCATGTCGGCATTCGCCTGGTGGTCGTTCACGATCGCGTACTCATAGTTGATGATCGGGTAAGACCCCGCACCCGGCGCGAACACGAGGCTTATGCGCTCGTCGACCGGCGTCTTCTTGACGAGTTGCGCCGCTGCATCCGCTACGGTCTTCTTGGTTGGAAGCAGGAAGCGTCCGGCGCGGTTTTTGAGCATCGCCGTACCAAGATGCGCGCGCTTCACTTCCTTCGTGAAGCTCACGCCGATGTAGGCGATGGAGTAGGGCGTCTGCGCCGAAGCTTGCACCATGCCCGGGTTACCAAGTGCACCCAAACCACCCGGTACCGCGGGCCAGCTGATCGTAGTGCCGTAACCCGCGTGCGAGTTCCAGTATGGCGTCGAGAAGGACAGATACTGGCTGAATATGAAGGTGTCGCCACTGCCGTCCGTTCTATGGATCGGCGTGATGAGATGATGCGGCAGACGCACGCCGGGGTTCAGCTGCGCGATGGCCGGCGCGTTCCAGTAGCGGATATGGCCGTCGTAGATCCCGGCCAGCACGGGCCCGCTCAGTTTAAGATGAATGCCGTTTAGGCCTGGGATGTTGTAGTTGACGGTCTGCGCGGAGATGGCCAGGGGGATGTTCAGAATCGCCGGATTCTGCTTCATCTGCATGTTGCTCATGTAAGCGTCTGACGCCCCGATCTGGGCGACGCCGGACACGGCCTCCGAGATGCCGGTGCCGCTCCCGGTCCCTTGCGTGTTGATGCGCACGCCTGGATGGCTGTGGGTGTAAGCGGGCACCCAGAGGTTAAAGAGCGGATAAAGAAGGGTGGAGCCGGTTTCCGTTATGTTGAGCGTGCGCGCCGACGCCGTCGGAGAGCTCATGACCCCGGCCAGGGTCAGGGCGAGTACCGTCCCCCCTATCGCGGCTTTTACGGGGTTCCTGCTCGAGTTTTTCAACATAGCTGCCTCTAGGGTTGTTTGATCGCCATGAAGCCTAAGGGGCATTCATGACAACCTTATGACAGGCATCGCGCGCGCCATTTTAACCGAATCCTTACGCTTTGCCAGCACATAGACGCAAGGACGCTCATTTTTCTGCTTCCGATCACGCGGCCGGCAATTCACGAAGGCGGAGCCCATCCGCGCTCGCGAGGGGACGGCTCGGGGCGGGAAGCGCTCGGGCTGCGCGCCGACCGCCCCAGAGGCCGGCCGCCAGAGCGGCGAGCGTAAGCCCCGTGATCGCGGCGATCGTGCCGCGGTGCAGCGTCGTCCACACCTGCGGGCTATGGCGCGTGGAGCGCGCGGAAAACGGTCCATGGACCCCGTGATCCCCCGGAACCGGTTCCCAAAGGTTGTTGGGGCGTTCGGGATCGGCGAGCTCCGGCGCCTGCTGGGCACTGTAACCTTGGCGCGCCAGATAATGGTCGAGGATCCCGGGGGCGAGCTTGTTGGCGATGATTGCCGCGACGGTGGAGGCGCCAACATCGATCTCGCGCCGGTCGTGGCGCGCCGCCCATACCACGGCGCGCGCCGCGACTTCCGGTTCGTAAATCGGTGGAACGGGTTGAGGATTATGGGCCATGTTGTTCTTGGACCAAGTGAATTGTGTTGTATTCATGGCTGGCATCTGGACCAGGGTGACACGTACGCGGCTCTTGTCGTGGAGGAGCTCTGTGCGCAGGGATTCAGTAAACCCCTGAATGGCGTGTTTGGCGCCGCAATATGCGGCTTGGAGCGGGATGCCCCGGTAGGCAAGCGCCGAGCCGACCTGGATGATGACGCCACGGTCGCGAGGCAGCATGCGGCGCAGGGCGGCCATGGTCCCATAGACGTACCCGAGGTAGGTGACCCCCGTGACCCGCGCCACCTCCTCGGGGCGTAATTTCTTGACGGGCGAAAAGACTGAGACCATGGCGTTATTCACCCACACTGTGATCGGTCCGAACTCTGCCTCGACCGCTTGCGCGGCGGCCTCGACCTGTTCCGGGTCTGAGACGTCAGTCGGCACGATAAACGCCTGACCGCCCAAAGATTCCACCTCGCGCCCGGCGGCCTCCAGCCCTTCCCGGCCCCGCGCGAGTAAGCCGATCTTGGCCCCTTCGCGCGCAAAACTACGCGCTACGGCACGGCCATGTCCGGCGCTCGCACCTGTTATGACGACGACATCCTGTGTATTTGGCATAAATTCTCCTACGTGAATGGAGGCAGGTGGCGTGGGACCGCTCGGCTTGATCCCGGATGGCTTAACGCAACCCCGTGTTCGCGCGCCGCGCCGGCAGGCCCGTCCGAGCGTCTGGCCCCGGTCCGGCGACCCGTGCCTATCGTATCGATCCTGGTGGCCGCCTTGATCCGGCTTAGGGATGGAAGCCCTAGCCGTCTTGGGTCAGGGTGCCCAAGCTCAGGCCTCCGGGGGCGGCGCGCCCGCGGTCGCTTGCGCATGATTCAAGGCCGCGACCAGGATGACACCTCCGCTCACATTCCCGATAAAGGTTGGGATCATGAAGCGCGTGAAATACTCCTGCCAGGAGATCACTCCCCGCAGGACAAGGTAAAAGGCCTCCACAGACCCGGCAATGAGGTGCGGGAAGCCGGCGATGCTTATGACATAGGTGAGGAGGATGATAATGATGACGCGCGCCGTCTCGGCGGCCGGCAATAACCACACCATCAGGGCGACGAGCCAGCCGGCGAACACTGCGCCCAGCACCATGGGCGCGAACGGCCGGATCGCGTGACGTCCGAGATCGGTGAGCGTGTGTTGCATGCCAGCGCCAAAAAGCGAGGTGTCAGCGATGGCCCAGGCGAACAGCAGGGTTCCTATCAGGTTGGTGGCAAGCACGGTTGCCCAGAGCTTCATGACGCGCGCAAACTTGCGCCACGTCATTTCCTGCATAAGCGGAAGTATTGGGGTCAAGGTGTTTTCGGTGAAAAGCTGTTGGCGTCCGAGGACCACGATGACGAATCCCAAGGTATAGCCGAAACCCGCGATAAGTTTGCGCGACGGGCTCGGTGCAAGGCCGTTCAGGATTATGCCTTGCGCGAGCATGGAAAACCCCATGGAGAGGCCGGCGGCAAGCCCTGACCAAGCCAAGGCCTCGGTTGAGCGCTGCAACTCCTGCTCGCCCTCTTCGCGAATGACTTCGTGCACCACGCCTGCCGATATAGTGACGCGTTCGCGCGTCTTCTTCAGGTCGGCGCGGTCGAGCTTGACGGTGTTCGGCTGATTCTCCGGATGGGAAGGCATCGGGTTCCGTCTCCATGGGTGAGGCACACAAGGGTCGCCACCATCAGTGTAGCCCGCGGGTCATGGCGGGGCATGGGGCGCTAGATCCCTGTCGGTAGCGGCTCATAAGTGCCCCACAGGGCATGGCGGCCTGTCAGATCGGAGATCTGGCTTGCGACATCGGTGCCACCTGCCCCACCGCCACAAAAAGGCCCGGCCGGTCGTTTCTGTGGCGGCGCCTGAACCACGCCCTGCGCTCGTCGTGTCCGTGAAGCACGAGTTCCTCCCGCTCCTCATTCAGGGGGCGCGCACAATACCGAGACATCTACAGCCCCCTTGATCCACGGCGCTTCCTGCGCGACCCATGGCGCCGAAAAGGCCGTTTATTCCGTCGCCGGGATAACCGTAGAGGCGCCGTATACCCCACGCACGCAGCCTTTCGAGCATGAAGTCAGCACTGTGTCTGCCACGTGTTCTCCTTTCATCCTAAAAAGTGGATTGCCATAATCACCCAGCGCCGTGGTGCTTATCCGTGCGTTTGCAACGGTCAGGAATCGCGGTGCGTGGTGCGCGGCGCCGACCGCGCCAGGGCGAGAGGCGACCGAACAGTGGATCCCCGATGGGTGAGATCAGGATGGCTTGGGCCCCTGTAGCAGGCAGAGAGCGGCCGCTTGGGGATGATCGATCGGCGACGAGATCGCGATTCGGGGAATAGAGGCCGAGCTCCACGCAGGCTGCGGCTGCGTTCAAGGCGCTTGGTGGCCCATAGTTCGCCAGAGCAAGCCCCACGCCATGATTCCAGCAAGCGATGTGCCCGTCGGAGAGGCCCATATTTTTTCGTCCTATTGTCCGGCTCGGCATACGCCGCCTGGGCACGCGTTCAAAGAAGAGGGCACTGTACTCCGAAGTGAGGCCCGCATGATCCGGCTCAAGGAATGAGGGGCAATGGTTGAGCGTATTCGAACGGGTGCCGTCATTTGCGCAAGCGGGTGGACCGGCAGGAGTGACGCAGGGCCTCTATCTCTACCGCGAGCGCAGGCAGGCCGCGACCGGGGCGAAGTGTTGTGCCAGAATCGCACCGAGACTTCGCTTTCAATGGCCGGCCTCGATGCCGACGAGGGAGTAGGTGTGATTGAATTCGATACCGTGATCGAGCGGCGTAACACCGATAGTGTCAAATGGGATCGCTACCGGGACCGGGATATCCTGCCGCTGTGGGTAGCCGATATGGACTTCGCGTCACCCCCCGCGATCATCCGCGCCTTACAGGAGCGGGTGGCACACGGCGTATTCGGTTATGGCAATGCGCCCCGAGGGCTTCTAGACGCGATCCTAGGCTATGTCGCGGACCACAATGGCTGGATGTTGCGCCCGGACTGGATCGTGTGGTTGCCGGGTCTTGTGGCGGGACTCAATCTTGCCTGCCGGGCGACAGGTGGACCGGGCGATGCCGTGCTTACGCTCACGCCCGTTTACCCACCGTTCCTCGGTGCGCCGGGTCTCGCCGCGCGACGGCTTGTGGTCGCGCCGCTACGGCTTGTCGGCGATCGCTACACCATCGATTGGGACGTCCTCGAGGCATCCGTCACCCGGGACACCCGCCTTTTTTTACTGTGTAATCCGCACAACCCTGTCGGGCGCGTGTATGAGGTCGAAGAACTGGAGCGCTTGGCGCGTTTCTGCGAACGCCATGACCTCATTCTCTGTGCCGACGAGATCCACGCCGGACTGGTGCTTGATGCGTCTCGGCGTCATCGCTCCATCGCTGACTTGGACGCCGAGTTCGCGCAACGGACTATAACGCTCATGGCCCCGAGCAAGACCTTCAACATCCCAGGACTCGGCTTTTCCTTTGCAGTCATCCCGGACCCGGCGTTACGCGCACGCTTTCGCGGGCACATGAAGGGCATCGTTCCGGACATCAACGTGTTGGGCTTTGCCGCAGCGCTCGCCGCCTACCGCGAAGGCGAACCATGGCGCCGCGCATTGATCGAATACCTGCGGCGCAATGCCGAGACCCTGATCGCGTCGATACGCGCGATGCCAACCCTCGGGGTCGCGACGGTGGAGGCGACCTACCTCGCCTGGATCGATGCCCGTAATCTCGCTGTGGAAAATCCCCAGCGATTTTTTGAGGGGGCGGGGGTCGGACTCTCGGATGGCGCGGACTTTGGGGCGCCGGGCTTCGTACGCCTGAATTTCGGATGCCGCCATGCTCTACTTGAAGAGGCCTTGGGGCGCATGCACCAAGCCCTATCCGTGCACGCGGCACAAAGCTAAGTTCTTGGAACCCGGATGGGCGGCCATCTCATGCGCCGGGCGCCTTGCGCGAGCGCCGGTCTAGAGGACCTCGAGCCCCTCGGCTTCGAGCATGCGCACGAGGCGGATAAGCGGCAATCCAATCAGGGTGTTTGGGTCATCGCCCTGGAAGCGCTCGAGTAAAGCAACGCCGAGCCCTTCGGATTTCACGCTCCCAGCGCAGTCGTAGGGGCGCTCCTTTTGAAGGTAGCGGTTGATTTGTTCCTCGCCGAGCTTCCTAAACGTGACCTCGAACAGCGCGACGTCCGATTGAATTCGCCCGGTCTTCGCGTTCAGGAGCGCAAGACCTGTGTACAGGCGCGCGGTTTTGCCAGAGATGCGGCGCAGCTGGCGGGCCGCCTCATCGAAGCCGCCCGGCTTGCCCACGATCTCGCCATCATATTCGGCGACCTGGTCCGAGCCTATAATGAGGGCATCCGGCGCCTTGGGGCGCACCGCCCAGGCCTTGGCGATCGCAAGTCGTTCCGTCAATTCCCGCGCACCTTCATTGGGCCGCGCAGTCTCGTCGGCGTCCGAGACCATCACCTCGAAAGAGATCTTGAGGCGCGCCAAAAGCTCGTAGCGGTAGCGCGAACCGGAGGCCAGGATCAGACGCTGCGGGACAGCCACGGTCTAGCCGATCTCGACGAGCGCTTCGTTGGGATTTACGCTATCACCTTTCTTGACATGGATCGCCTTGACCGTGCCCTGTACTGGCGCCGGTACCTCGTTTTCCATTTTCATGGCCTCGATGACGAGCACGGGGTCTCCGGCCTTCAAGACCTGGCCTACGGTGACCAAGACATCGACGACGGTGCCTGGCATGGCGCTCGTGACATCTCCCGCCTTATGCGCCTTCGGGCGCGCGTGCGATACCCTGGCGGCCGTCTCGGTCGCCGTCATCGGCTCACGAAAATCGCTACTCCCCCCCTCGGTCGGCACGATGCCCATGGTCTCGACCATGATCTCCTCCGGCATTCCGTCGACATAGACGTAGAAGGGCCTGCGGTCCTCGCTCTTGTGGCCCGCGCCACGGATCTTGATGTTGTAGGTCTCGCCATGCATGGTGACATTGAAATCGGTGGGCGCAAGGTAGCAGGGGGCCGACTGCGCCTCAGGCGGCGGCAAAAGTTCCTCGGGCTGCAGGGTCCCGGCAGCGCGTTCCTCGAGGAACTGGCGGCCGACCTCTGGGAACATCGCATAGGTCAGGACATCCTCTTCGCTCTTGGCGAGACCACCGATCTCGGCGCGCAACTTCTCCATCTCGGACGGGATGTCGTCGGCAGGTCGGTGGGTGATCACAGGCTGACCGCCGATGGCCATTCTCCGAACCCGACTGTCCACGGTTCCGGGGGGTGCGCCATAGCGCCCCTGGAGGTAAAGCTTTACCTCGTTTGTGATGCTCTTGTATCGCTGCCCGGTGATGACGTTCAACACAGCCTGTGTGCCCACGATCTGGGACGTCGGTGTGACAAGCGGCGGATAACCGAGGTCGGCACGCACGCGTGGGATTTCGAGCAGGACCTCATCCATGCGGTCCAGGGCACCTTGCTCCTTTAATTGGTTGGCGAGATTCGAGATCATCCCGCCCGGTACCTGGTTGACATGGACGCGGCTATCCACACCCGTATGATCGCTTTCGAATTGGTGGTAGCGCTTGCGGACATCGCGGAAATACGCGTTGATCCGTTCGAGACGCTCGAGATCCAGGCCTGTGTCGTAGGGGGTACCGCGCAGCGCGGCGACCAGACTTTCGGTCGGGGGATGACTCGTCCCGTCGCCGAAAGACGACAGTGCCGTATCGATCAGATAACAACCGCTTTCAATCGCCTTCCACTGACAGATCGCCGCAAGGCCCGAGGTCGAATGGGAGTGCAAATGCAAAGGAACCTTGACGGCCTTCACCAAGGCCTTGACGAGTGCTGTGGTCTTGGTGGGCGTCAAAAGTCCGGCCATGTCCTTGATGGCGATCGTCTGGCAGCCCATGGCCTCCAGTTCACGCGCCATGGCCACGAAGGTCGGTACGTTGTGGACCGGGCTCGTGGTATAGCAAAGAGTGCCTTCGGCATGCTTGCCGACTTCAAGTACCGCTTCGATGGCCACGCGCAAGTTGCGGGCATCATTCATTGCGTCGAATACACGAAAGACATCAACACCGTTTTGCGCCGCTTTGGCCACGAACGCACGGACCACGTCATCCGAATAATGCCTATAGCCGAGCAGGTTCTGACCGCGCAGCAGCATCTGGATGCGGGTGCGGGGCAGGGCGGCCTTCAGCAGTCGCAGGCGTTCCCAGGGGTCTTCTTTCAGGTAACGCAGACAGGCGTCAAAAGTGGCGCCCCCCCAGGCCTCGAGCGACCAATAGCCGATGGCATCGAGGTCCGGACAAGCCGGCAACATGTCCTCCGTGCGCAAGCGGGTGGCGATCAGGGATTGATGGGCGTCCCGCAGGATCACATCCGTGATTTGTACGCGTGTCTTTGGCACGATTATCTACCTGTCTTCATGAGTGCTGGATTATACCCGGCGCCTGCTGTGGCGTCTCGACCGCTGTGGGCGCGGCCAGGCCCGCGCTCATAAACCATGATGCGCGGCGATCGCGGCGGCGATGGCCGCCGCTAGGTGCGATGTCGGGCGGCGGACCGAATAATTACTAAGTTCGGGGTGCTCCTCGACGAAGGCGGTATTAAAACGTCCACTGCGAAATTCCGCGGTCTGCAGGATCTCGAGATGATAGGGTATGGTCGTCTTCACACCGGAGACGCCCATGTCCAGGAGCGCGCGCCGCGCGCGGGCCAGGGCCTTGTCCCAAGTCAGCGCCCATATGGTCAGCTTCGCGCACATCGAGTCATAGTACGGCGGAAACTCGTAGCCCGTGTAGATGGCGGCGTCGGTCCGCACGCCCGGGCCTCCGGGTGAATAGTAGCGGGTGATGCGGCCGAAATTTGGCAGGAAATCGTTTTTTGGATCCTCGGCATTAATGCGGAACTGCATTGCGTAGCCGCGTCTTTGGATCTCATTCTGCGCAAAGGATAGCGGGTTCCCGGCCGCAATCAGAATCTGTTCCTGGACGATATCCACGCCCGTAATCTGCTCAGTCACTGTGTGCTCGACCTGCAGGCGCGTGTTCATCTCCATGAAATAAAACCGCTTCTGCTGATCAAACAGGAATTCGACCGTCCCCGCGTTTTCGTAGCCGACCGCCTTGGCAGCCCTCACGGCCAAACCGCAGACCTCGACGCGCTCTTCCTCGGTGAGTTGTGGCGAGGGCGCGACCTCAAGCAATTTCTGATGGCGCCTTTGTATGGAGCAGTCGCGCTCGAAGAGGTGCACGACATTCCCGAAGCGGTCGCCGAGGATTTGGACCTCGATGTGGCGCGGATTGACGACGCACTTCTCCAGGAAGACCTCCGCTGCGCCGAAGGCCTTGGTTGTTTCCGAGACCACCCGGTCGTATTGGCGACGGAGTTCGCCTTCGGAGTCACAGCGCCGAATACCGCGGCCGCCTCCGCCTGAGGTCGCCTTGAGCATGACCGGGTAGCCTATGGTCTTGGCGGCCTCGACGGCCTCGTCGAGGCTTGCGACATTGCCATCACTGCCGGGGACGACCGGGAGGCCGGCTGCGATCGCTGCGGCGCGCGCGAGCGTCTTGTCTCCCATTTGGCGGATGACATTCGGAGACGGGCCTACGAAAATGAGCCCACGCCGTATACATATCTCGGCCAGTTCCGGGTTTTCTGACAAAAATCCGTACCCCGGGTGCACGGCGTCGCAACCCGCCCCCAGAGCGACGCTTGCGATGCGGTGGGCGTTCAAATACCCGCCGACCGGGTCCGGACCCAGGTTATAGGCCTCGCTCGCCTTCTTGACATGTAAGGCGTGTCGGTCGGCATCGGTGTATACCGCGACGGATTCTATGCCCATCTCGGCGCAGGCCCGAACTATCCGTACCGCGATCTCCCCGCGGTTTGCCACCAATAGCTTCTTGATCACCCCATACTCCCGAAAGCGTGCGCGTTAAGGCGGGGCGGTATTGTAAAGCTTTGGTCGCCAGTATTCATCACGCGATTTTGACAGTCCAAGCCCCCCTTCTATATCATGGCGCATGGAATTGCCTTATTTACCAAAATCCGTGGACCCGGAGCGGTCCGCGGATCAGGGTCTGGAGTTTGCCGGCGACCTCGACCCGGCGCCATTGGTGCGCCTGGGGGAGTTCTTGGCGGCCCATGCCGGCCCCATCAGCGGCCATTTCGGGTTTCGGCGGGACGAAGAGGGGCGAGCGGTGATGGTGGGTTCCGCCGAGGCGTCGCTTCCTTTAATATGCCAGCGCTGCGCAGACCTGTTCTTGTTCGAGGCACGGGCTGAGTGGCGGCGCGTATTCGCGCGGTCAGAGGCTGATGAGCAGGAGCTTGCGGAAAAAGGGCTGGATGTCTGCTATCATAGCGGCCCACTTGATGTCGCGGAACTCATCGAGGAGGAGCTTATATTGGCCCTACCGATGGCGCCGAGACACCCCGAAGGATGTGAGTCCGTCGCGAGGCCTGCAGGCGGAATCCACCCCTTCGCCGGGCTGGCGGGATTATTGAAGCGCGAAACGCGCGATAATTAGGAACTGAGGAAAGTACAAATGGCGGTACAGAAGAGTCGCAAAACCCCCTCCAAGCGCGGCATGCGCCGCTCCCATGACGCCCTGTCCCGCCCCACCTTGTCCGTTGACTCGACGAGCGGCGAGACGCACCGCCGCCACCATGTGAGCGCAGACGGTTATTATCGTGGCCGCAAGGTCCTCGATACCAAGCCCGATTAGGTCTGTCCCGGAGCCATAAGTGACTATCACTATCGCCCTCGATGCCATGGGGGGTGATCATGGCCCGCGCGCGACGGTTTCCGCGGCGCTCAGCTTTCTGAAGGCGCGGGAAGAGGCGCACATTGCGCTCGTGGGGCAGCCCGACGTTATCGAAGACGAGCTGCGGCGATTGGGGGTTGTGGCGGACAAGCGGCTACATGTCGAGCCTGCGACCGAGGTCGTGCGTATGGACGAGCCCCCGGCCCAAGCCCTCCGCACGAAGCGCGACTCCTCTATGCGGGTCGCGCTCACGTTGTTGCGCGATGGACGGGCAGATGCCTGTGTCAGTGCCGGCAATACCGGTGCGCTCATGGCGGTTGCGCACTTCGTGTTGAAGACCCTGCCTGGGATCGACCGTCCGGCGATCGTAACCGCGCTCCCGACCTTGAAAGGACATGTCCACCTTCTCGACCTCGGCGCGAACGTCGAGTGCACCGCCGAGCATCTGCGGCAGTTCGCGGTCATGGGGACCATCGTCGCTACCGCCGTGGATGGCAAGGAGCGACCGAGCGTAGGTCTCCTGAACGTCGGCGTGGAAGACATCAAGGGCAACGAAGTGGTAAAAGCCGCAGCCCAACTTCTTGCGCGCAGCGGATTGAACTATATCGGATATGTAGAGGGGGACGGCATCTATGCCGGGAGTGCGGATGTCATCGTCTGCGACGGTTTTGTTGGTAATATCGCCTTGAAAACCAGCGAGGGGTTGGCGCGCATGATTCGCGCCTTCCTGAAGGAAGAGTTCGGGCGCGACGCCTTGACGCGCGTGGCGGGGCTTATCGCGCGCCCAGTCTTGAAGGCCTTCGCCCGCCGTGTCGATCCCAAGCGATACAATGGCGCGACCCTGGTCGGCCTAAACGGCGTTGTCGTGAAAAGTCACGGAAGCGCTGATGCGGTGGCGCTGCGCAACGCTCTCGAGGTGGCCTTGCGCGAGGTGCGCCACAACATCCCCGACCGCATCCGCCGTGAAATGGAGCCACCGCCCCAGAGAGGACTCGCGTGACCAGCGCCCGCATCCTCGGTACCGGCAGTTTTCTGCCTGAGCGCGTGGTGAGCAATGCCGAGCTCGCCCTGACGGTCGATACGTCTGATGAGTGGATCGTATCGCGCACAGGTATACGCGAACGACGTATCGCCGCCGCGCACGAGACCACCTGCGATTTAGCCGAGCAAGCCGCCCGGCAGGCGCTCGACGCCGCCGGTTGTCTCGCATCCGACATCGATCTTGTCATCGTGGCGACGACAACCCCAGACCGCATATTTCCGGGAACGGCGTGCTTGCTCCAAGAGCGGCTCGGGATCCATGGTCCCGCGGCCTTCGATATCCAGGCCGTCTGCACGGGTTTTGTGTATGCCCTGGGGATCGCGGAAAAGTTCATCCACACAGGGAGCGCGAAGCGCGCGCTCGTGGTTGGGGCAGAAACGATGTCGCGCATCGTCGACTGGAAGGACCGGTCGACCTGCGTCCTTTTTGGCGATGGCGCCGGCGCGGTCGTAGTGGGGGTAAGCGACGAACCGGGCATCCTCTCGTCGCACCTGCACGCAGACGGCGCCTACAAAGAACTCTTGACGGCGACAGGGGGCGTCTCGAGCCGCGGGACGGGACTGCACGCCGGGGACGGTCACATCACGATGCGCGGCAATGAAGTGTTCCGCGTGGCAGTCACAACACTCGACGCTTTGGTCAGCGAGACCCTGGCCGCCAACAATCTGAAGCAATCGGATATCCGTTGGCTCGTTCCTCACCAAGCCAATATTCGTATTATCGCCGCTACCGCCAAACGGTTAGGGCTGTCCATGGATCAAGTCATAGTGACCGTTGATCGACACGGCAACACATCTGCGGCATCGATCCCGCTTGCGTTCGATACCGGGGTCCGGGACGGCCGTATCCAGCGGGGCGATGTAGTGCTCATGGAGGCATTCGGCGGCGGCTTTACATGGGGCTCCGTGCTTCTGCGGTATTAATGAAAGGATCGACGAGATCATGAACGACGCAAGCAACGGCACCGCCTTCGTCTTCCCCGGACAGGGGTCGCAGTCGGTGGGCATGTTAAAGGCATTGGCGGCACATCACGCGTCGATCGAGAAGACCTTCGGCGAGGCGTCGGAAGTGCTCGGCTATGACCTTTGGGCGCTTAGTCAAGCAGGACCTGAGGAGGCGCTGAATCGCACGGCGGTGACGCAGCCGGCCTTGCTCGCGGCGGATGTCGGCTGTTACGAGGCGTGGCGTGCAAACGGCGGGGCGCAGCCGGCATGGATGGCGGGTCATAGTTTGGGAGAATTCGCGGCCTTGGTATGCGCCGGGGCCTTGGATTACAAAGAGGCAGTGCGACTTGTGGCACGTCGCGGCGCACTTATGCAGGCAGCGGTGCCAGAAGGTGAGGGGGCCATGGCGGCGATTTTGGGTCTGGCGGACGAGGCGGTGGAGGGCTTGTGCCGCGACAGCGCGGAGGGGGAGGTGCTTGCCGCCGCCAACTATAATGCTCCGGGTCAAATCGTCATTGCCGGGACCAAGGCCGCAGTCGACCGCGCGATCGGGGCGGCGCGAGCCGCGGGAGCCAAGCGAGCCATAGTGCTCGCCGTTAGCGCTCCCTCGCATTGCGGGCTTATGCGCGAAGCCGCGGCTCAGTTCGCCGAGGCGCTCGCGGCCACTCCTTTCAAGAGCCCTGCCGTACCCGTGGTCCACAATGTGGACGCGGCCCTGCGGTCGGATCCTGAGCGCATTCGCGAGGCCCTGGTGAATCAACTATTCTCTCCGGTGCGCTGGGTTGAGACAATACGCCGCATGGCGGAGGGGGGGGCCATGCGGGTCGTCGAGTGCGGGCCGGGCAAGGTGCTTACGGGTCTGAACAAGCGCATCGTTGATCTCCCCTGCATCGCCATTGGCGAGCCCGCTGATTTCGGCGCGGCCATGGGGACCGGCGGAAACTAGCTACGCGCAAAAAAAAGGGGGGGGCAGGCGATTATGACACTCGATGGCGAAATCGCCTTGGTGACGGGGGCGAGTCGTGGAATAGGTAAGGCGTGCGCCCTGCGGCTTGCAGCGCAAGGAGCGCGGATCATCGCGACTGCGGCGTCGGAGAAAGGCCTGGCGGGTATCGAGGAATATTTTGCCGCCCACGGCATTCAAGGGTGGTCGTTCGCGCTCGATCTTTCCAGTCCGCCATCGATTGATGGTCTTCTGGCGGAGTTCGATAAGCGCGCGCAATGGCCTAGCATCATCGTCAACAATGGCGCAATCACGCGCGACAATCTGGCGATGCGGATGCGTGACGAGGACTGGGATATGGTCCTCGCCACCAACTTGAGCGGTGTTTTTCGGTTGACACGGGGCTGTCTCAGGGTCATGAGCAAGGCGCGTAAAGGGCGGATCATCAATATCAGTTCCGTAGTCGGCGTGACCGGCAATGCCGGGCAAACGAATTATGCCGCGGCGAAGGCCGGCCTGATCGGCCTGGGGCGGGCGTTGGCGCGCGAGGTGGGTAGTCGCAACATCACGGTCAACGCCATCGCGCCGGGATTTATCGATACGGACATGACGCGGGCGCTTACCCAGGGCCAAAAGGACGCTCTGCTTGCGCAGATTCCCCTCGGCCGATTGGGCGCACCGGAAGATATCGCCCATGCTGTGGCGTTCCTGGCGTCCCCGGAGGCCTCCTATATTACTGGAACGACCTTGCACATAAACGGTGGAATGTATATGAATTAGCCGATCGGCGCCTAAGGTAGACTTCGACGGCGGGGATGTGGTAACTATGCGGCCGCACGGCTTTATAACGATTTTTTGGAGGAACGAGAGATGAGCAGCATCGAAGAACGGGTAAAGAAGATCGTGGTCGAGCAACTCGGTGTCAATGAAAGCGAAGTCTCGACCGATGCGTCCTTCGTGGACGATCTCGGTGCAGATTCGCTCGATACCGTGGAGCTTGTCATGGCCCTCGAGGAGGAGTTTGATTGCGAGATCTCGGATGACGAGGCGGAGAAGATTACGACCGTGAAGCAGGCGGTCGACTACATCACCTCGCACGCCGCGAATTGATCCGGGCGGCCTCCGTACGTCGTAGCACGCCATATCCGGGGAGGTACAGTTGAAGAAGAGGCGCGTCGTCATCACCGGGCTTGGGGCCGTCACGCCTCTTGGTCTCAATGTCGCTGAAAATTGGCGGCGCATTAAAGCCGGCGAGAGCGGGATCGGTTCTATCACGCAATTCGATGCGACGGGCTTTCCTTCGACTATCGCAGGCGAGGTTCGGGGCTTCGATCCCACCTCGGTCGTGACGGAGAAAGAGGCTCGCAAGATGGACCGCTTCATCCAGCTCGGCATGGCAGCCGGGGTGGAGGCAATCAAGGACGCGGGCATAACCGTGACCGAGGCGAATGCCGAACGCATAGGATGCTACATCGGGTCCGGGATCGGCGGCGTGCACACGATCGAGGAGACGACGCGGCAATACCTGGAAAAGGGCGCGCGGCGGATATCACCGTTCTATATTCCCATGAGCATCATTAACATGATCTCCGGGAATCTATCGATACTGTGTGGTTTCAAGGGTCCCAATCTGTCTGTTGTGACGGCCTGCACCACGTCCACTCATGCGATCGGCGAAGCCGGACGTATAGTGGAATATGGGGACGCCGACATCATGGTCGCGGGAGGCGCCGAGGCTGCGGTGACTCCGACATCGATGGCGGGGTTCGGTAACGCCCGCGCGCTTAGTTCGCGCAATGAGGACCCGGCCCGGGCGAGCCGGCCTTGGGATCGCGACCGTGACGGCTTCGTTTTAAGCGAGGGCGGGGCAATTGTGGTGCTCGAGGAGCTCGAGCATGCCAAGGCGCGTGGCGCGCGCATCTATGCTGAACTCCTAGGTTTCGGTATGAGCGGCGACGCCTATCACATGACGAGTCCGCCGGAGGATGGGGACGGGGCCGCGCGATGCATGCGCTACGCGTTGCGCAACGCGGGACTCAACGTGTCCGACATTTCTTACATCAACGCGCATGGGACGTCCACGCCACTTGGCGATCGCGCCGAGACCATGGCGATCAAGCGCGTGTTCGCAGACCATGCGAAGCGGCTCGCGGTGAGCTCGACGAAGTCGATGACGGGCCATCTCTTGGGGGCCGCAGGCGCCATAGAGGCGATCTATACCGTGCTCGCCATTTATGAGCAAGTCGCGCCTCCGACAATCAATCTCGACCAACCGAGCGAGGACTGCGATCTGGACTATGTTCCGCACACGGCGCGGGAGATGCCGATCGTACACGCCCTGTCGAATTCCTTCGGATTCGGCGGCACGAACGGGACGCTCGTACTCGGCCGCCTCCGGTAAGCCTCGTGAAGGGTTCGGCGGCGATGCGCCCCGCACCTCGAGGCATTGATGACCTTCTGCGTGTCCATGATGCCTTCCCGGAGCGCTACCCGCATTTTTTGGCAAGCGGCAGGGACGCGGGCTGGGGCTTCGACATCTTATTTGCGCACCCGCGGGATCCCATCGTGCTGCGCACCGGGTCAAACGAGGCGCAATCCGTGCGGTTCTTTTCGGCGCTCGACGCCTGCTCGGCCGAGGCGCACGCAGGCGAACTGCCGGACACGGGGTTACCGTTTCTTTTCGGCCACTTCCTGTATCTGAGTTATGAACTGATAGGGGTCTTGGAGAGCCGCCTGGCGCTTACCGCGCCCGCCGATCTACCGCTCGCATGGCTCCAGGGCTTCGATGGCGCGATCATCAAGGATTGGCGGTCTGGTGCCGTCACCATCACAGGAAGGGATGTCTCGGTGGTCGAGGGGATCGAGGGGGATCTTCGTAGCATGCCCGATCCGGGACCTTGGCCGAGCGTGGCTATGGAGCGCGTGGAGCACGACCCCCCAGAGGCGTATAGGGACGGTGTAGGTGATATCCACGGCTACATTCTGGCCGGAGATATCTTCCAGGCCAATTTATCCCGATCCTATCGTGGCCGCTTGGCGTCCGAGACGCGCGCGGCGGTGCTTTTCGAAAGCCTGCGCCGATATAACCCCGCGCCGTTTTCGGCCATCGCACGACTGGGCGAGACCCTGATCGTGAGCGCATCCCCCGAGAGACTGCTGCGATGCCGCGGGCGCACGGTTATGACGCAGCCGATTGCCGGCACGCGGGCGCGGTTACGCGATACGCTCGAAGATGAACGCGCGCGGCAGGATCTACGTCTGGACCCCAAGGAACGCGCGGAGCACCTCATGCTCGTCGATCTCGAGCGAAACGACTTAGGTCGGGTCTGTGTCCCGGGCAGCGTCCGCGTGCCCGATCTCATGCGGATCGAAAGCTATGCGACCGTCCATCATCTCGTTTCGGATGTCTTGGGTACGCTGCGAACGGAGGTGACATTATCGGGCGTCATCAAGGCCTTGTTCCCCGGGGGCTCCATTACCGGATGTCCCAAAATTCGGTGCATGGAGATCCTGGGGCTTAGCGAGCAGGGCAGTCGTGGCGCTTATACAGGGAGTCTCGGCTACATCAACGAACGCGGCGACATGGACCTCAATATCCTGATCCGCACCCTGGTCGTGCGCGGCCGCGAGATCGGATTCCGGGTAGGAGCGGGCATCGTAGCGGACTCCGACCCGACACGCGAACTGCGTGAGACTGAGGCCAAGGCGGCTGGCCTCTTGCGCACCTTGGGGTGCGCGACCGGCGGGGAGCGCGCCCCATGAGGGCGCCGTTTTTCTTTCGATGGGCATCCGCGCACCCTGGGAGGGGCCCCCAGCTGCGTACTAGGGGTCTAGACCCGCTTTTCCGGCCATCGACGGGGGCGAGGCCCTTCCGGGTGCCATGAAGCCCCTGCGCAGCCTCATCAATGGATGGGCCGAGGCGGAGCTCTCCGTCACGAGCCGCCTGCAATATGGCGACGGCCTATTCGAAACCGTGGCCGTTCAAGATGGCCGGCTACTGCTCTGGCCCGAGCACGGCCGCAGGCTTGCCGTAGGGGGCGAACGCCTGGGGCTGGATCCGATCGATCCCACTGCGCTCAAGATGGAGGCCGAAGGCTTGGCGGCTGGCGTCGGGCTCGCTATCCTAAAAGTCGTCTTGGTCCGTGGCGCGGTCGGGCGCGGTTATCGGCCGGAGGCCGCACCGACCGATCGCGTCCTGACCCTCTGGCCGTGGCCATCCGGACCTCGGTTCAAGGAGCGGGCGCCGGTCTTCTGGTGTGAGACACGGCTTGCGAGACAACCGCTGCTCGCAGGAATGAAACACTTAAATCGGCTCGAGCAGGTCCTCGCGCAAAGGGAGTTCGCGGACCCCTATTGGGAAGGCTTGATGCGCGATACGCAAGACTGGGTCATAGAAGGGACCATGACCAACCTCTTCGTGGTCGAGCGGGGCGCTCTCACAACGCCGATCTTGGATCAGGCGGGCGTAGCGGGGGTGATGCGCGAGCGTGTCATTGTGCGCGCCCGTGAACTGGGGATAGATGTGCATTTTGATCGACTCACGAAAGACAGGGTCATGGAAGCCGACGAGGTGTTTTTGTGCAACTCCGTGATTGGCGCGCGGCCAGTCCTTGACCTCGGAAAGGGCCCGCGTCGACCGGGCCCCATCACGGCCACGATTGAAGCGGCATTGAGAGGAAGCAGGGATGCGGTCGTTCTTTAGGGCCATCCTAGGCGCCATGGCGTTCGGCGGCGTGTGCGTAGGCGGGTGGTACTTCCTCGCTGATCGCCCCCTGCATCCGGGGCCCCGGACTTTTCACCTGCCCGCGGGGACCACCATGCGGGCATTCGCGGAGATGCTCAAACAGCGCCAAGTGATCGACTCGGCCGATTCCTTTGTGGCGCTCGCCGAGCTGAATGACGAGGGTCAAGCCCTGAAAAGCGGCGTCTATCGTTTTCCGGACCCAGCCACCCCCCTTCAAATCCTGCGCATGGTGGTGTCGGGGCAAGTCGTCGAATACCCGCTCACACTCGTGCCCGGTTGGACGTTTCAACAGGTTCGGCAGGCCTTGGCGCAAGCCCCCCATTTGCGAAACGACGTCAAGGGTTTATCCCACGCGGCGGTGCGCGCCGCGCTCCATAGGCAAGGCAGTCTCGAGGGTGCGTTCTTCCCTGACACCTACTACTACACGTACGAGGCATCGGCCACGTCTGTGCTGATACGCGCCCAAAAGCGGCTCCAAGCGCTTTTGGGCGAGGATTGGAAAGGGCGTGCCCCCCAACTGCCGATCCACACGCCGGAACAGGCGCTGATCCTAGCCTCACTCGTCCAGAAGGAGACAGCGAAGGCCGGCGAGCGGCGCAAGATCGCCGGGGTCTTTATGAACCGCCTGCGTCTGGGCATGAAGCTCGAGACAGATCCCACGGTGATCTTCAGTCTTGGGAAGCGCTATCACGGGGTGCTCACGATCGCCGATCTTGCGTTCCCAAGCCCTTATAATACCTACCTTCATTATGGATTGCCGCCGACGCCCATCGGTTTGTGCGGCGCCCGCGCCTTGCACGCGGCGCTCCATCCGGACAAGACGCGCGCGCTCTATTTTGTGGCGACAGGGCGCGGCGGGCATGTATTCTCTGATACTCTACAAGCACAGGATCAGGAAATCCGCAAATATGAAATCGACAGCACCAGGCGGCCCCCTGTTCGTAAGCCTTGAGGGGCTCGACGGCTCCGGCAAAACGACACAGATCGACCGGGTCGCGGACTTCTACGAGCAACGTAATCCGCAAGGGGTTGTCGTGACGCGGGAGCCTGGTGGAACCGAGGTCGGGGAGCGCATTCGCAACATACTGTTGGAGCATGGCTCGGTGCACCCGCAAACCGAACTTTTGTTGTTGTTCGCGGCGCGCGTTCAGCACATCAAAGCTGTGGTCGCGCCGGCGCTTGCGCTCGGCAAGACCGTAGTCTGTGACCGTTATCAGGACGCCACTTATGCCTACCAGGGTTATGGTCGCGGCCTCGGGGTCGAGTTGATCGATGGGCTATCGGACCTGCTGGCAGTCCCTCTGCCTGATCTCACGCTCTATTTCGATGTCCCGGTGAGCGTCGCTCTCGGGCGGCGCGTCGGTCGGTCGGCCGATCGCATCGAGGCCGAGGGCGAAGCGTTTTTCGAGCGCGTGCGAGAAGGGTATCAGGCGCGCGTGCGGGCGCAACCCGACCGGTTTGCGGTCATTCCAGCCGCCGGGTCCCTGGCCGAAGTCGCGCAGGCCGTGGACATGGCGCTGGCGGCCCGTCTCTAGCCATGCTGCCCTGGCAGCGTGCGACCTGGACCGGACTTGCCGAGGCAAGCCACCTCCCGCACGCGTTGCTTTTTTGTGGCCCCGCAGGCATAGGCAAACGGCAGTTTGCCGAGCGCCTGTCGGTCCGGCTCGTCTGCGAGCGCGAAACCGCGTGTGGCACCTGCCGGGCCTGTCACCTTGCATCGGGCGGTAATCATCCCGACATCCTGGTTCTACGACGAGAGGAGGGGAAGACCGAGATCACGGTAGATCAGGCGCGGGCTCTCAATGAGTTCCTCGTGCTAACACCTCATCTCGCACCCCGGCGCGTGGCCCTGATCGCGGATGCCGACCACCTCAATCGTTCGGCCTCGAACGCGCTCCTAAAGACACTCGAAGAGCCACCGGCCGGTAATTATCTGCTTCTGGTGAGCGACAGTCCCGCGCGGCTCTTACCCACGATTCGCTCGCGATGTCAGCGCATCGTTTTGCCGCGCCCAACGACGGAGGAGGGGCTAGGCTACCTGAAAGAACGTGCGATCCCGGACCCGGATGCAATGCTGGCGTTGACGCATGGCGCCGCGCTTCAGGCCGAGGCATGGCCGCGGGATACACCCGCCCTGGCCGCACGCCTCATGGCCGACCTCGACGCGGTCGCAGAGGGAACTCAATCGGCCTTGGATGCCACCGAGGCCTGGCATGCCGTGGACCTGGACATCGCCCTCAGCCTTTTAGTCGACATCGCCGCGAATCTCGCGCAATCGGTACTGGCCGGCGCTCCGGCTTCGGCCATGCCAGCAGGATGGACGGCCCGCTTGCGCGTCCTGGCGGGTCGGCTAGACTTAGGGCAGATCTTTCGCCTCTGGGATGGGGCGCTTGAGGCGCGAGAACTGGCAGCCGCGCCACTGGATCGGCGCCTGGTCTGGGATCGGCTCTTTACGCTTATCGAGGCACGGCTATGAGCGATATATCGATTATGGACCCAAATATGGTCGATAACACCAGAGCGCTGGCCCGCCCTGGTGTTCTTTCGCTCGTAATCAAAGATCGCAACGCCTTGTATACGGCCTACATGCCTTTTCTTAAAGGGGGCGGTCTCTTCATACCGAGCAACAAGCCCTATAAGCTCGGCGATGAGGTATTCATGTTGCTCACCCTCATCGACAGCAAGGAGAAGATCCCGGTGGCGGGGCACGTGGTGTGGATCACGCCTCAAAACGCCCCGGGCGGCCACCCATCGGGCATCGGTATTCAGTTCAGCGCCAAGGATTCCGAAGTCGCGCGCACCAAGATCGAGACCCTCCTCATAGGCCAATTGCAATCGGACCGGCCGACCCATACCATGTAGGGATGTCCTTGGTCGATTCGCATTGCCATCTCCATTTCGATCCTCTTCGTGACGATATCGCCGCAGTGCTCGCTCGCGCGCATCAAGGGGGCGTCTCCCACATGCTGTGCGTGAGCGTAGGCCTTGCGGATCTAGGCCCCATCCAAGAGGTCATGCGGCACGATCCGGGTATCTTTGGTTCGGTGGGTGTCCACCCCAATGAGACGGGTGCGGCGACCTCGGTCTTCGATGATCTCGTGCGCCTGAGCGCCCATGATCGCATCGTGGCCATCGGCGAGACGGGCCTCGATTATTACCGGCACGCCGACCTGGACGTGCGATCTCAACAAGAGCAATTCCGTGAGCACATCGCAGCTGCCCGGAAGGTCCGCAAGCCGCTCATCATCCATACCCGCGAAGCCGCGGCTGACACCCTAAGGATCCTGCGTGAGGAGGGGGCGTCGGAGGTGGGCGGTGTCCTGCATTGCTTCACCGAGACAGAAGAGTTTGCAAAGCAGGTCCTGGACTTGAACTTCTACATCTCATTCTCCGGTATCGTGACTTTCAAGAATGCGCAGGCCTTGCGCGATGTTGCCCGCCTCGTGCCGGAGGACCGGCTCTTGATCGAGACCGACGCCCCTTACCTCGCGCCGGTACCGCACCGCGGTAAGCCCAATGAACCCTCTTACGTCGCGCATGTGGCCCACTGCTTGGGCGATGTCCGCGGGGTTTCCTGGGAAAGGGTGGCGGAGACGACCGAACGCAACTTCTTCGCGCTCTTCCAAGACGCCGCCTAAGCGCGGGCCTTCGCACCCGTGGAGGCCCAGAAACTTCCCACATATATCTTATATATCAATAGGTAGTCTATGTATGCTGCGATAATTTCTCAGCGCACATGAAGACCTGCGTGCAATCCATTATTATTGCATGCGTTTATGGAGTCTACGCTCGAAGAGATAGGCCACCATCAAGTAGAGATAGACCACCATGTAGATATTGGCAGTCCCGAGCATATCGCCGCGATTGCCGGTGCTTCCGAAGTGGTAGGGGCCGCCCCAGCCCTCAGCGGTCGTCCACACCCCGAAGGAATACAAAAACCCAATCGGCAGAAACCATTGTTGCCAACGTTTGAGCAGAAGACTGATCGCCAAGATCGTCTCTATGGCGGCCGCGAAAATACCGAACGTCAAAGGCCCCGTGAGATGGATCGCCGAAATCACAAGTCCGATATACGTCACGATCCACGCCGGCTGACCGACCTCCGACTGCTGCATATAGGTCAGGCTGTGCTCGAAGAAGCCCGGCTGCCATTTCCAGAAGGCGTCGAAGGCCCACAAGAGACCGAACAGGATACGCACGGCTTCGATCCGCCCCGTGTTGACCGCAGGCTCTGACTCCGGCCCTAGCGCAAGTCTGCGCTCCGAAGGGACTGAGAGCACCGCGAAGAATACGAGCGCATAGACGATAGCCGTGCCCGGGTCCGTGGCGCCTGGCGTATACGGCCCCCCCAGCCCGCCCACCGTGGCCCAGAGAAAAAGGCTGTAAATGATCCCGAGGCGCGCCATAGGCCGCAAGGCGAAACCCGTAAGAAGCGAGGCCGCCAGAAGGCCATCCAAGACGACCGTGCCGATCGCCACGTGACGTGGGCCCAACATCGTGACTATGTGTATGACCTCGTGGAGGACGGTCTGTACCAGGTAAGGTTGCCCCTTGACGCGCGCAACGATGGATCCGAGGAAATGGTCGACGTAGACCTTGTTGGCTTCAAGGACGGTGTTGATGACCCAGATCACGCCAAAAAAGATGCGCAGCGCCGCAAACGCGAGCTCTTGACCGCCAGTGTACCGGGATGATCGATTTTCAAACATGTAACAGGCTCTCCTTCGATGCGTTTGCCTACGAGACCGGGTCCCTCTGGGCCCGACTATAGTACAAAGGGGGTGGCCCTGCCCACAGTGGCGCCTCACGGTGCGACGGGAGCCGTCCATCGGCCCATCGCTCGCGACGAATGCAGATCCAGGCCGTTGCGCGGAAGAGGACCGGCAGCACGACGAATTTGTTCTCCTCCTGCACTCAAAGTAAGTAATCGTAGTCGAGGTGTGCGAACTCCTCGATGGGCATCGCCCCACCGGACAACCGTGGGCGGTGCGCCACTGTCCGCTCTCAAACAACATATTGAGCAACAGGAAAGGCCAGAATGATCGCCCTGCGGGCGATAGCGCCGCTCATGGCCCATGGCCGGCATGGCCGGCCGCACATTGTGGGCCGCGTGGCCGGTCACCATCCCCTGAACCGCTACGCGGTTACAGGCGGAGCACCGCGTCGCTTTCTGGTAGACAAGGTCTTTTTCCTTGTTTATTGTGGCTTCGCGCTTCCTGATGCCAAGAAGCTGCGGGGGGTTATTAGTGGATACATTTGGCGCCAGCGAAGTCATAAAGTGGTTGACGCGAGAAAATCGGTGACAATTTCTGCCGCCACCACCCATACGCTTCTACTGACCCCGCAAGGTCACCTGCTGTGGGCTCCGGATCCCGGCGGTTTGCATCCCTTGCCCGCAGAACTTCAGGATCGGCTTGCCGATACTTTTGCTCTCGGCGCCGGATACGGTCTACTCCATCTGGGCGCGACGGAAATCGGTACCGCTTTGTCACCCAACCTAGCTTGGTGGAGGAGTTTCGCCGCGCATTATGTGACGCTCTTATGCGCCACGCCCCCCGACGTCGACGTGGCCGTAGCCACCCCTGACGATCACTGGTTCCAAGCGCTCATTGTCGATGCGCCCCCGATGAGAGGTGCGGAGTATCTCACAACGGAGGTCCTGAAAGCCTTATGGGCCGCACTCGATACCGCTTTGCGGGCCGAACTGGTCGCATCGAAGCGCCCGCTTCAGGAATACCTTAAGGCCCGCCACCCCGCTTGGAATCAGGTAGGCCGAGTGTATTTCAACCTAGCCGAGAATCGCCGGGATAGCGAAGCCCCCTTTGCTTTTCTTGCTACCTACACGTCGCGCTTGTCGGCTCACGGCAAAGCGCAACACCTTCCGCTATCGCAGGCACTGACGGAATTCTCCGATGGCAAGAGCCAAGCGCGCCTATTGTCATTGTTGACGCCCGTTCGAAACGGGGCTGCGCAATGTGGTTGGCTGCGGGGAATGGTAGATACCGGGGAAATCTTCCATCCGCTACGCTGGACACTGACGGATGCCCACCAGTTCCTCACCGATATTGCGAAGCTCGAAGCAGCCGGCATCGTCGTGCGCACGCCGGGAAGCTGGTGTGCCGGCCGTCCTGTCCGGCCGCAGGTCAAGGCCAACGTAGGCACGCGCTCACCCTCAACGGTGGGTCAGGATGCGCTGCTGGATTTCCACATCGAGGTCGCGCTCGACGGCGAACGACTCAGTGCCGCTGAGATCAAGGCCCTACTGAAGAGCGCTGATGGCCTACAATGGATTCGTGGGCGCTGGGTCGAAGTGGACCGCGACCGATTGGGGCGCATTCTAGAACGCCTCCAGACCATCGAACAAAAGGCGGCCGGAACCGGCTTAGCCTTCCCTGAAGCGATGCGCCTGATGGCTGGGGCGACGCTCGATGCCGACGCATTGGATCCCGCCGATGCGGATTGGTCGCAATGGACGGCCGGCCCTTGGCTTGCCGAGACGTTGCAAGGGCTGCGCCAACCGGCCGGGTTGGCGCAGATCAACCCCGGCCCGGAACTCAAGGCCACGTTACGGCCGTATCAACAAGTCGGCGTCCGCTGGCTGTATCTGCTTACCCGACTGGGTCTGGGAGCCTGTCTCGCTGACGACATGGGTCTTGGCAAAACCATTCAAGTGTTGTCTCTGCTCCTGGTTTTAAAGCGCGAGCGCAAAACCTCGCATCCAAGCCTGCTAATCGCCCCCGCGTCACTCCTCGCCAACTGGGCAGACGAAGCCCAACGCTTCGCGCCCAGCCTGTGTCTTCTAATCGCACACCCTTCTGTCATGCCGGCGGCCGAATTGCGCACATTGGACGAAAAACGATTGAAAGACATCGATCTCGTCATTACGAGCTACGGCTCGTTGCTGCGTTTGCCGACGCTGCAGGCCATTGATTGGCACCTAGCAGTGATCGATGAAGCGCAGGCCATAAAAAATCCGGGCGCCAAGCAGACGCGGCTAGTAAAGAAACTCAAAGCCGGGACGCGCATCGCGCTAACTGGCACACCCGTGGAAAATCGGCTGAGCGATCTCTGGTCGATCTTCGATTTCACCCACCCAGGTCTGTTAGGCTCGGATAAGGTCTTTGCCAAGTTTGCCAAAGGGTTAGAAAAAACCGGCCATTTTGGCCCGCTGCGAACATTGGTGCAGCCCTACATCTTGCGACGCCTGAAAACCGACAAACGCGTTATCACCGATCTGCCGGACAAGACCGAGATCAAGGCCTGGTGCCACCTGAGTCCGGCTCAGGCCGCGCTCTATCAACACGCCGTCACGGAACTTACAACCGCGCTAGAAGAGGTTGAAGGAATTGGCCGCAAGGGAGTTGTGTTGTCTTTCCTGATGCGCTTCAAGCAGATTTGCAACCATCCCTCGCAATGGTTGGGCGATGGCGCATGGGACGCCGAAGATAGCGGCAAATTCGCACGCCTACGAGAACTGGCTGAGGTGATCGCCGCCAAACAGGAGAAGGTGCTAGTGTTTACGCAGTTTCGCGAAACCACCGAACCGCTGGCCGCGTTGCTCGGGTCCATCTTTGGTCGTGGAGGCCTCGTGCTGCACGGCGGGACCCCGGTCGCCAAACGCCGCACGCTGGTCAAACGCTTCCAAGAAGACGAGCTGACACCGTTTTTCGTTCTCTCTCTCAAGGCCGGCGGAGCGGGCCTGAACCTCACCGCCGCGTCGCATGTTATCCATTTCGACCGATGGTGGAATCCGGCGGTGGAAAACCAGGCGACCGATCGCGCCTTTCGCGTCGGCCAACGAAAGAACGTGCTAGTGCACAAGTTTATCTGCCGCGGCACCATAGAAGATCACATCGATCAGCTGATTGAATCGAAGCGGCAACTGGTAAATGACGTGCTGGAGGGGGGCGCGGAGCTAGTGCTCACCGAGATGAGCGATCGCGAGCTACTTGACTTGGTGAAACTCGACATCCATACCGCACAGGAAGAGTGAGAAAGATCATGAGCTACTATGGCTGGAAACCTTATGTTTCGGTCGCCAAACGGCGCAAAAAAGCGGAAAAAGCCGCGGCCAAAGCCAACAAATTTGGCATCAACTTGTCGCCTATCGAACCCTATCGTGGAGCGATTGCCAAGACATTCTGGGGCAAGGCTTGGTGTGAGAATCTCGAGCGCTACAGTGACTACGCCAACCGCCTGCCACGCGGACGCACCTATGTTCGCAATGGCTCGGTCATTGACCTCACAATCACCGAAGGGGAAGTAAAGGCCCAGGTGATGGGCTCCGACCTCTACACGGTCACCGTCAGTGTGGCGGCGGTCCCTGCGAAGCAGTGGCGGGCCATTGGTGCCGATTGCGCGAACTCTATCGATTCGCTCATTGAACTTCTGCAAGGAAAGCTTTCGACAGGGGTCATGGAGCGCATCTGTACGCCCGGGAGCGGGCTTTTCCCTGGGCCAAAAGAAATGCGTTTCAGCTGTAGTTGTCCCGACTGGGCCTCTATGTGCAAGCACATTGCCGCGGTGCTCTACGGAGTGGGTGCGCGCCTCGATCAACAGCCCGAATTGCTTTTCCGCCTACGGAGCATTGACGCTAAGGACCTCATTAGCCAAGCAGGGGTCGGCGTGCCGAAATCACAGAAACGTCTGGGGACCGCTAAAGTGCTCGACCATTCGCGGATTGCAGACGTGTTTGGCATTGAAATGGATGAAACGCTACCACCGACAAAGGGCGCGCGCCCACGGAAGACCCCAGCACCAGCAAGAACAATCGCGCGCAAAGCTGCGGACGAGCCCACAGCGGCGAAGACCAAGAAGTCCCCTACGACCAAGAAGACCACAACCGCGAAAAAGCCTGTGCGGGCCAAGCCACCCGCCCGGAATCGCGCGGGCCTGCGCAAATTAACGGCCCACATACCGCCAACCACAAAGCCTCAAGTAACGGTAATCACTCCGGCTAAGAAAAAGAGGGCTGTCGCATCAGCCAAAGCACCCAAACCTTAAGCGCAACATACTACCTACCGTTATCGGCGGCGCGATCTTCAGTTGAATTCTGTGTCCTTCTGGCAAGGATCTCGCAAACCTTGTGGAGACGGGCAGGTACTGGAAGCGCAGATGACAGAACATCTCGCGGCGAGTCCGCGAGTACCGCAGCATCCGAATGTTCTCTCAGGGGCGCTTCGGCGTCCGAGAGCGATGCTGCGCGAATCCCGCCGGAGACGTGATTTTACTTGACCGGAAGGGCAGGGCAGGGCCGCACTTCTGCCGTCCGTTCGCACGATCCAGGACCGCGTCCGGCGGCCGCCGCTGGGATCACCCCTCAAAGTCATTTAGCATGGCAACCCGTACGTGGCCCCGTTGCCAGCAAGCCGACATGCGCTTGGGGCGCGACAGTCATTCCCACATAACGGTGCAGGAGGACGCGATGTCGATATCGCCAAGATTCAAGAAGATCGTAGCCCGCGGGTTGCTCCTATTGGGTGGCGCCAGCGTTCTGTCTGGTTGCTTCTTTGAGCCCCCGGGCGGATACGAGGGTCGCGGCTGCTACCAGTGCGGCGAGGGCCACTACCATCATGATGAGCGGCACAACGACGACCACCGCGGCGATCGAGGTGATGATTGAGGGACGCCGTGAGGCGTCCTTGGGCCTGTCGATGCATCAATACCTGTGTCACGCGCCAGACAGCCCTGAAGAGTTCGCTTTAGTCCTGCAGATCGAGAATCAATAATTGGACGTGGGCCCCGGATGGGGCCCCTGGGAGGCGGTTTTCCCGGTCAATATGAGTTCGTATAATGTATATTATGTAAAATCGTAGACACAACAATATAAAGCAAGTTAATACCAACTCTCCGTGCCCCCCCCGTCACTGCAAAATTTCTCCAAAGTCGGCGTTGGAATCTCCGAAGCGCCCTCGGGC
>NZ_JBTRWP010000011.1:0-67971 GCF_054609335.1 Acidiferrobacter sp.
CCGTGATCCCGGCGGATTTGCGACACTGGCTGCGGGCACCCCTCGACCGCCGGACGTGGCGGGGCGTCGGGGCGCTACGCGCGCGACTCCGCGAAACCCCTTACGACCTGATCCTCGATACGCAGGGCCTAGTAAAAAGCGCGCTCGTCGCCCGCCTGGGGCGCGGGCCGCTCTATGGACCGAATCGTCAGTCGGCGCGGGAGCCAATGGCCGCCGCCTTCTACACCCAAGGCCTTGCCATGGACCGCGGCCAACACGCGGTGTGGCGCAACCGCATGCTGGGGGCCGGCGCCCTGGGCTACCCCCTGCCCGAAACAACACCCGATTACGGACTGTCCGGCGTGCCCTTGGGTGGCGCCGGCGAACCCGTCTGCTTAGCCTTCCATGCCACGAGCCGCGCCTCCAAGTTGTGGCCGCAAGAGCGGTGGATAGCGCTTGGCCAAGCACTCCGACGCGAGGGCTTCCGGATCCTGCTGCCCTCAGGCAACGCCCGCGAGCAAGCGACCGCCGAAGAGATCGCACACGCAATCGGCGACGGCGCGCAGGCGCTTGCGCGGACGGGCATACGGACACTTGCGGACCTGATTGCCGGGGCGCGCGTGGCAATAGGCGTGGATACGGGACTTTTGCATCTTGCCGCAGCCCTCGGACGGCCCACAGTCGGTATCTTCTGCGACAGCGACCCGGCCCAGACCGGCGTTCTCGCCGATCGCGCCTTCAATCTGGGCGGCTTCCAGGCCTCTCCGCGCGTGGACGAGGTCTTGGGCGCGCTCAAGGACCTTGGGGTCGTGGGGACCGCATGAGCTGGTACACGCTCATCGTCCGACTTCTGCTGCCCTTCGCCCTCCTACGGCTCTGGTGGCGCTCGCGACACCACCCGGATTACGCCCCCCGTTGGGCGGAGCGCTTAGGGCATGGACCCGCAGTCACGGGGGTGCCCGTATGGGTCCACGCCGTATCGGTGGGCGAGACCCGCGCGGCGGCGCCCCTGATCCGCGCGCTGCTCGAGCATCATCCCGAGATACCAATACTCGTCACCACGACGACCCTGACCGGGGCGGCGCAAGTGACCATGCTCTTTGGCGACAGCGTGATCCACCGCTTCGCGCCTTTCGATCTGCCTGGGGCTGTGGCACGCTTCCTCAACGCGACGCGGCCGCGGGTCGCGGTCATCCTCGAGACCGAGATCTGGCCGCATCTGTTCATGGCCCTGCGGGATCGCGACATTCCGGTCGTATTGGCCAATGTCAGGCTCTCCGAGCGATCCTACCGTCGCTACCGTCGCGTGGCGGGGCCGATCGCCAAGATACTCGCCATCCCCGCCGTGATCGGCACGCAATCGCCAGCGGATTCCGCGCGCATACGCGCCTTGGGCGCGCCTCCGAAGCGAGTCCATGTGACCGGGAACATGAAATTCGAATTATCCCCGACTGCGGGCCTGCGCGAGGCGGCCCAGGCACTGCGGCTCGCTTTCGGCGCACGGCCGGTGTGGGTCGCGGCGAGCACCCACCAAGGGGAGGAGGAGATCGTCCTGAGCGCCTACGCAGTCCTGCGCCAAGGCTTCCCCAATCTCCTGCTCGTGCTCGTGCCGAGACACCCGGAACGCTTCGAATCCGTGGGCAAACTCGTGCGTTCGCGCGCGATGACGGTCGTGGAGCGAAGCTCCGGTATTCCCGTCACGGCCGACACGCAAGTCCTGCTAGGGGACACGATGGGGGAGCTCATGCTGTTTTTCGCGGCCGCCGACTGCGCCTTCATAGGTGGCTCACTGGTCGCCACGGGTGGCCATAACCCCATAGAGGCCTTGGCTTTAGGGGTACCCGTCGTCTTCGGACCGCACATGTTCAATTTCACGGAGATCGCGCACCTCACGCTGGCGGCGGGGGCGGGGAGGCAAGTGAATGATGAGGATGGCTTGATCGCGGCAGTGCGGACCTATTTGGGCGATGCGGGGACGCGGGACACGGCAAGCGCAGCCGGTGAAGCGCTCGTACGCGCCCATCAAGGCGCGCTCCGCCATACGCTCTCGCTGCTCGAACCGCTCCTCAGCCCGTCCTCGGCAGATCCCTGATGTCGCGGGCAAGGTCCCGAAAACGCGGGTGCGTCGCGGCGCGCAACCATTCGAAGATCGCCGACTCCACTGACGCCTGCCTCACGCCTTCGCGACTCATGCGCACAAGCGCCTCATCATGGTCCGCGCGACTGCGACTCGCGCACGCGTCGGCAAGCACATAGACCTGACGGTCGCGCGCACGGAGATCGAAAGCGGTCTGGAGCACGCACACATGGGTCTCGATGCCGGCCACCAAGACCTGATCGCGCTCGGTGTCCAAGGCGTGGGCGATAGCCTCGTCGGCGCAGCAGGAGAAGGTCATTTTGTCGAGCGGGCGCAGGCTGTCGGGCAAGGCGGCAGCAAGCTCCGGGACCAAGGGCCCTAGGCCCTGCGGATACTGGCGGGTCACAACAATCGGGATGTCGAGCTGCACGGCAGCGCGCGTAAGCAGCGCGACGCGGGCGAGGAAATTTGCCGAAGGCGGCGCCATGGCCGCATAGAGCTTGGTCTGAAGGTCGACCAGGAGCAGGAGGCTGCGGCGCGCCTCGATCAGCATGGACTAGTAACGCGCCATGGTCTTGTCGACCTCGCGCGCCCAGGCCTCGATGCCGCCGCGAAGATTCACGACATTCTTGAAGCCGTTGTGTTCGAGGAACTTGCCGACATGAAAGCTGCGCACGCCGGTGTGGCAGTAGACGACTACCTCGGTTTCGGGATCGAGGTTGTTCATCGTCATGGGGACCTGCTGCATCGGCGCGTGTAGCGAGTTCGGGAGGGCGCAGAGGTTGCGTTCCCACGGTTCGCGTACATCCAGGAGCACGAGTGTCTCGCCCGCCTTCAGGCGGGCATCAAGGTCTTGAACGGAAATCTCATGCATGGCGTCCGAACCCTAGAAATAAAACCGTTCCCGCTGGGGCGCATTCATCAAGACTGGCACGTCGGTCTCGAACAGAGAGCGCTCACTGAAGCGGTCGACATCCTCGCGAATGATGAGGCGGGCCTCCATGGCCGGGGACTCGCCTGCGATCACGACCAGCCGGCCGCCCACGGCCAGAGACTCCCGAAAGCGCGGGTCCGGACCCAGGGGCAGCGCACCGCTCACAAGGATGGCGTCGTACGGCGCATGGCGGGACCAGCCATGGGCCGCGTCCCCCACTTCGAGCAAGGCGTTGCCCACCGCTTGCGCGGCGAGCCGCATGGCGGCCAGCCGCTTGAATTCAGGGAGAATCTCGACGGAAAAGACGAGCTGTGCGAGCCCGGCCATGATCGCCGTCACATAACCGGTCCCGGTGCCGACCTCGAGCACACGATCATTCGGCGTGAGCGCAAGCGCATTGACCAGGCGGGCGTCGAGCACCGGCGAGAACATGATCTGGCCCCGGCCTATGGGGATCGCGGCATCAGCGAACGCCGCGGCGCGCTGACTCTCGGGCACGAAATCCTCGCGCGGCACCAAGCGCAGGCGCTCCAGCAGCCGTTCATCCAGCACCTCGCAGGTGCGGATCTGCTGCGCGACCATGGTGGTACGCGCGACATCCAGGGGTGTTTGAGACATGGGTAAAAGGAATCCAAAGCCTGAATTTCGAGGTTAAGCCTTTTGCCCCAAGGGCGCAAGCGGCTCCTTGCAATCGCTGACTAAATCCATTAGGTTTGATGGACCCTTATGGACGGACCTTCCGGTCCGTGATCGGCGCGTTGCACGCGCCTACGAACTCTCTTTCAAAGGATCTCTGGCGATGAACGCCGACCCACGAACGCTATCTCCCCTAACACGTCCCTTGGACGCCGCCACTACGGCGCCGTTTCCGGCCTCGCGCAAGGTCTATGTGCCATCGAACGGACCTGTGGCGCTTGCGGTCCCCATGCGCGAAATCACTTTGGAGGCGACCCCGGCGGCATTAGGCGCTGAGGAAAACGCCCCCCTGCGCGTGTACGACACGTCCGGGCCCTACACAGATCCGGCGGCGGTCATTGACCTGGCCCAGGGGCTGCCCAAGTCGCGGGCGGCGTGGGTGGCCGCACGCAATGACGTGGAGGCCGGCGCCATCTCGTCGATCTTCGCCCAGGAACGCCTGAACGACCCGGAGACGGCAGCGATCCGCTTTCCGGGCGCGCGCAGGGCGTTCAAGGCGCGCGCCGGGGCGCGCGTCACACAGATGCACTATGCCCGCCGCGGAATCATCACGCCCGAGATGGAATACGTGGCTTTGCGGGAAAACGGCGGCGAGGAGATGCGCGGACCGAATGCCATCACCCCCGAAATGGTCCGCGAAGAGGTCGCACGCGGACGGGCCATTATCCCGGCCAACATCAATCATCCGGAACTCGAGCCCATGATCATCGGGCGACGCTTCCTCGTGAAAGTAAACGCCAACATCGGGAATTCGGCCCTGGCCTCGAGCATAGAGGAGGAGGCGGAGAAGATGGTGTGGGCGACCCGCTGGGGCGCGGACACCATCATGGATCTGTCAACGGGCCGCCATATCCATGAGACCCGCGAATGGATCATCCGCAACTCGCCCGTGCCTGTGGGCACGGTGCCGATCTACCAGGCGCTGGAAAAAGTCGGCGGCGCTGCCGAGGAGCTCACCTGGGAGATGTTCCGCGACACCCTCATCGAGCAGGCCGAGCAGGGTGTGGACTACTTCACGATCCACGCGGGCGTGCGGCTGCCCTTCATCCCGCTGACCGCGAAGCGCCGCACCGGCATTGTCTCGCGCGGCGGCTCCATCCTCGCGAAATGGTGTCTTGCGCACCACGAAGAGAACTTTCTCTACACCCATTTCCGCGATATCTGCGAGATCATGAGCGCCTATGACGTGTCATTCTCGCTCGGCGACGGATTGCGTCCCGGATCGATCGCCGACGCGAACGACGAGGCGCAGTTCGCAGAGCTCGACACCTTGGGCGAGCTCACCAAGATCGCCTGGGAGTACGACGTGCAGACCATGATCGAGGGCCCGGGACACGTGCCCATGCACCTCATCAAGGAAAACATGGATCGCCAGCTCACATCCTGCGGGGAGGCACCTTTCTATACGCTTGGGCCGCTGACCACCGACATCGCCCCGGGCTACGACCACATCACCTCGGCGATCGGCGCAGCCATGATCGGCTGGTACGGCACGGCCTTGCTCTGTTACGTGACCCCCAAGGAGCATCTGGGGCTGCCCGATCGTCAGGACGTGAAGGACGGGCTCATCGCCTACAAAATCGCGGCCCATGCGGCGGATCTTGCCAAGGGGCACCCGCAGGCACAGGGGCGCGACGATGCGTTGAGCAAAGCGCGCTTCGAGTTCCGCTGGAAGGACCAGTTTCATCTGGCGCTCGACCCCGAGCGTGCCCAGGCGCTGCACGACGAGACCCTGCCGAAGGAATCGGCCAAGGTCGCGCACTTCTGCTCCATGTGCGGACCGAAGTTCTGCTCCATGAAGATCACACAGGAAGTCCGCGAGTACGCGAAGACGGTCGGTACAAGCCCCGACGTGGCCCTGAAGGAAGGACTGGCGGTCAAGGCGCAGGAGTTCAAGGCGTCCGGCGCCAAACTGTACCGGAAGGCCTAAGTGGCAGCGCAGGCAGGCGGCCCCGTTTGGGGGCGTGGGGCGTGGATAGGGCTTTTGACGCGCCCGGCCGAAGACGCGGCGAGTTCGGGGACCGCAGGGTGCCTGACATGAGCGCGGCCTTTCCGGTTAAGGTAGTGGATGACCGCGGGAAGTGCGGGACCTGCCCCTCGATCTGCTGCCAGTACATCACACAGAAGATCCCGACACCGCGGGGGCGCAGCGACTTTGAGCACCTCCTATGGCAAGTAAGCCACCAAGGCGTCGAGGTCTATCAGGATGAAGACGGGTGGTTCCTTCTTGTGCATTCGCCGTGCACCCATCTCGAAGCCAGCGGGGCCTGCGGCATATACGAGGCACGCCCGCCGGTCTGCCGCGACTACTCCAACGACTTTTGCGAGCTCGACGAGCCCGCCGAACGCCACTTCCAGGTGCATTTCCGCGACTATGCCGCACTCCTCGCTTACTGCCGCAAGCGCTTCAAGAGCTGGCCGCGTTCGGCTTGAATCAGGCCTCCTCCTCGCCCTTTTGACGGTAGGCCAAGCCTGGCCGGTCGGCGCCCACAAGCTCCCCAAAATCGCGGTGTCCGTGCGGGGAGATCATTACCGTATGAGCCTCGACCTCGTGCTGCACGCGCCCCTAAGCCGCGTCTGGCACGTCATCACCGACTACGCGGACATCAAGCGCTTGAATCCCGCCGTGAAAAGCAGCGCCGTGATCCGTCGCGATGGGATTACGCTTTTGCGCATGCGGATCAAAAGCTGCGTGCTCTTCATCTGCTTTCCGATCACACAGACCGAATCCATGACGAGCGACGGACACCTTTGGGTCCAGGGCGTCATCGTGCCGCAGCTGTCGAGCTTCCGGTCGGGGGTCTCGCGCTGGCAGTTGCGCGCGGTGGAAGGGGGCACGGAGGCCCACTTCAGCGCCTCGCTCACGCCCTCGTTCTACATCCCGCCGGTCATAGGGCCGTGGATGGTCCGGCGCAAGCTACGCGCTGAGATGCGCGCGACCGCCTCCCACCTCCGGGCCTGGGTCTACGCAAAAGCGCCCCATAAGGCATAGGCCCCGCCAGTCGCGCTTGAACGCGCAGGCCGTGGTCTGTGCCTGACGCCCGCCGAAACCGATGACCCCGAGTCCGGGCGTTGAAGTGTGCGCAGAAGAAGGGTTTGGATTTGCGGGCTCCGCACAAGACGTGCGCCCCACCTGACAGGCGGACGACGAGATCGCCCTGGGCCCTCCGATGCCCCCTGCGCCACGAGATGCAAACGCGGATGGCTCGCTCGCTTGCCCGAAGCGCACGGGCCTACGGTTCCAGTGAGGGAAAGGCGTGCTCGCGCAACAAGCCCGCCTGTTGAAGACCATCACGCCACAGCCGCAGCATTTTGGTTCCCGTCTCATGATTGTCCGGGTGATTCCGTATGGCATCCGCCAAGGCTCTTGCCGCCGCATGGACGCCCGAGGCGATGGTCTCCAACTTTCGATCCACGTGGACGATCCCGCAGAGCGATCCCAATTGCACAAAATCCCGAGGTTTGAACCACCGCTTCGTGTTGCGCCACATGAGGGCCGGAATATCATGGGTCGTGCCGGTCGGCGAGAGGGGGGCGTAAGCCGCCATGGTCACCATGTCGTAGCAGGGCGCCAGTCGCACATCGTTGCCACCGCCTTGCGGGGAATACAGAACACCGAAGTTCTTCAGGTGCGCGTCACCATTGCGCAGCATCATCGCCAACGCATACTGCCGAAAGAACCGCTCGAGCGCCGACGCGCGTAAGGGCTCCTCACAAAAGGCTGCGAGCGTCTTGATGATCCGCTCGACCGAGCCCGAGAATTTCGCCGATGACGGGAGCCCCATGAGTGAGGCCATGTCCTCGAAGGCCAAACGGTTGCCGGCCGCGTCCCGGTCGAATCGCCGAACCAAAAGGTGCCGACCGTCGTCTGAAAGGCGGGTGTCCGCCGTCTCGATGCCACCCCTTTGCGCCGCCAGCATCGAGTAGATCTCGTTCAGGCCATGCCCGGATACTCCGCGTCGGGAATCTTGACGATCCAGTCCGCAAGAACCATAGGTCCTTGCGGCAGATTGCCATCGGCCAGGATCTTGGGGTATCCCCCCGACACGCCGGACTGGTGGGCATAGCGGCGCAATAGCTCGGCCACGAAGACCGGATCTGCGCCATGGTGCAGCAGCGACGATAAATCGACGGCGTCGCGCGCTTGCTGCGGAGAGGCGCCCTCCGGCACAACGGAAAGGGCTCCGATCAGGTGGGCCCCGACAACAGACAAGACCGCCATGTCGCCTGCGGCGTGAACCCTTTTTAGCAGACCCCGCTCGATGGTGGTGCGCAGAGGGCCTTCCGGCAGACTAACCTGGAAGATGGGGAACAGATAAGGGGCCACATAGGGGGCCGATCGCATGGGCATGGTCAGTGAGACGGGAACTCCTGTCTCACGACCGGTATTCCCGGGGCGAGGGTTGCTCTAAGAGCCCCGAAAGCTTCCCGCCAACGTAGACGTCAAGACGCACGGCCGCCTCCATCGCCGTCATCGCTCGCCCGTCCCGCGGGAATGGGCTTTCCAGGCGCCGGCTTATCGCCCTTTCCCTCAAAAGATGCCGCGCCCTCTTTGTTGGGCGGTAACCGATTGACGGATCGACGGCCATGGCGGACCCGCCGACGCGGCTCGCTGGGCGGGCCACCCTCCCAAGTGTTCTGTTGAAGCAACTCATCAAGCGTAGGCTTCGATACGGGGGTCAACGTCATCGCCAGCCCGAGGATACCCGCCACCCGCTCAAGCAGGGACAGCGACACCGCCCCTCGCTGAGTCGGGGACTCGAGCACCGAGATCGTTTTGCGTGTCACATGCGCCCTGTCCGCCAGCTGTTGCTGAGTCAGACGCAGTGCGATGCGCTGGCGCCGAATTTGATGAGGCCAGTCAGTGTCCATAACTGAACCTATTATGTGTCATTATCTTCGGAAATCCACTTAAAGGAACTGTATACGTGGCATTATGTACCCCCTAGAGCTGTCCAGCAAGCGCCCTCGGTGGCGCCCCCTCTCAGGCCTCGGCGGGGATCGCGGCCTCTGCGGCACTATAGGGGACGGCATCCGCGGGATACGCGCTCACGGCGACCTCGGCGTGGGCCCGATACCGGCGGACGGGCTCATGATCTCGCCCACAGGCGCGGAACCTGCTTAGGCCCATGGGGGCGTATTCCGGCGAGCGCCATAGGGGCTTTCCCAGACATCTTCGGCGTTATTGCGGATGATCGGGCGCCCCCAACGCACGTGCCGGGGCGCGCAAGACCGTCCCTCTTCTCAAGGCTTGGATCGACGCGAAAGCGCCATATAAAGCATGGGGCCAATGAAGAGCGAGGCGGCGAGCGCGAGTATGAGCCCGCCCATGACCGCGGTCGCG
The DNA here is from genome assembly GCF_054609335.1 of Acidiferrobacter sp. Taxonomy (NCBI): domain Bacteria; kingdom Pseudomonadati; phylum Pseudomonadota; class Gammaproteobacteria; order Acidiferrobacterales; family Acidiferrobacteraceae; genus Acidiferrobacter; species Acidiferrobacter sp. Next base: position 9,031 of record NZ_JBTRWP010000011.1, read on the forward strand.
AGCGGCTTCAGCAGGTCCGTGCCGTGACCCACGCCCACGGCCAGAGGCAGAAAGCCCAGCACGTCGGCGGCCATGGTCATAAGGATGGGCCGTAGCCTGCGACGGGCGGCGAGCTCGATTTGGAGACGGCCCGGGGGGCTGCGGTAATGTCGGGCCTGACCGAAGATCAGGATGCCGTTGTTGACCACGATCGCAAACACCAGCAAAAGGCCCAGGAATGAGGTGCTGTCCAAGGGGATGCCACGCACCCAGAGGGCGGCGAGCGACCCTAGGGCACTTAAGGCGGTGGCCACAAGCACCGCAAGCGCCGCGCGCTGGGCGCGCAGCTGGTAGCCGACCAGCACGAGCAGCACGAGCAGCGCGAAGATCAAGGTGAGTTCCATCTGCGCGAAGCTCTTCGCCTGCTCCTTGTAGTAACCCGCGATATCGGTGGTGATGCCGTGAGGCGGCGGGGTCTGCGCGATCAGTCCGCGCGCCACCGCCGCGGCCTGGGCCAGTCCCATGGCGCGGTGCGGGCGGATCTCGATATCGGCGAAAGGCACGAGATTCTGGTGGGTGATCACCGGCACCTGGCGCCGGGTATGGGCGGTGGCAAAGGCCGCGAGTGGGGCATAGGGGCCGCCCGGGGCATGCACGAAGAGGCTCGGGCCAAGGCTGCGGCTCATGCTGCCCGGCGGGTTGGTGCCGACTGCGATCGGGAGGATCTGCGCCCCCCGCAGAAGGTAACCGGCCGACACACCCCAGTACGCGGCCTTGATCTGTTCGCCCAGGAGCGGAGGGGTCAGCCCCTGCTGTTGGGCGCGCAAGCGCGGGGTAAGACTAATCGCCGGCCCCGCCGAGGAGGTCGGGAAGCTCACATTGGCGAATCGATGGCTCGCGGCGAGACGTGCCTTGAGGTGCCCCGCATAGACCGCAAGCGATGAGGCGCTATGCCCGAAGACCTCAACATCGAGCGGGGAGTGGGCGCCCGAGAGATTGCCGAGCTGAGTGACGAGCAGCTGGTGGAGCTTCAGCATGGAGAGGCTGGGATAGCTGGCACGGAAACGTGCCCCGAGCGTGCGCATGACGGCGATCGCCGAGGCGCTCGACTTCAAGGTGAGGACCAGATCGCCCTTGTTTGGGGTCGCGCGTGGGTTGCCGAGGCTTTGCCCCACGACCACCGAGGCGGTCGCGACGGCGGGGTCATGGATGGCGATGGCCACGAGGCCCCGCCCCACGGCCAGGGTCTGGGACGCCGAGCTGCCGACGGTCGTGCGAAACGGCACGGCTATGACCCCTTCGTCCCAGGCCGGCAGGAAGGCGGTCGGCAGCACACGAAAGATGGCATAGGCCGCGCCCAGGATCGCGACACTTGCGAGGACGCCGAGGAAGGGTTTGCCAAGGGCTCGGCGCAGAACGCGCGCGTAGCCCACGCGGACGCGTCGAGCCGGCCGCCAGGCCTTCGAGGGACGCCCGCGGCGACCGGCCAGGTAGGTCGCCAACAGCGGGGTCACCGACAGCGCCACCGCCTGCGACACGATCAGGGCCGTGACAAGCGCGATGGCCATCTGCCGGAACAGGATGCCGATGGTCCCGCTAAGAAGAATAAGCGGTACGAACACGAGTGCCGAGGTGAGCGTCGCAAAGGTCATCATGGGCAAGACCTCGCCGGCAGCGCGTAACGCCCGCGCGCGTCGCTCTGGCACAGTCCCGGAGCCCTGGGCGTGGGTCGCCTGTTCGATCACGACAATGGCATGATCGACGAGCGCACCTATGGCCGCGGTGATGCCCCCCAGGGTCATGATGTTCAGGCCCAGATGAAGGAAGTGCAGGATCACGAACGTGCCGGCCAAGGACAGCGGAACGACGACCAGGGTCGCAAGCGCCGTATCGAAGCGGCGCAAGAAGGCCAGCAGCACCGCAAAGGTGATGATGGTGCCCAAAATGAGGGCCATCCAGACATCATGGAGGCTTGCCGCGATCAGTCGCGAGAGATCGTAGTCGCGCACCAAGCGCATGTCGTGCGGCAGACCCTGGCGCAAGGACGCAATCGCGCGACTCACGCCCTGTGCCACCCGCTCGACGTTGGCGTTCGCCTGTGCTGCCACCTCGATCAGCAGACTGTGCGCGTGATGGGCAACCGCCGACCCCCGGACTCGTGGAGGTGGCCCCACGGTGATATGCGCAAGCGCAGACAAAGGCACTACGGCACCACCGGCGCCCCCCAAGGGAACAGGCAGGCGGCCGAGCGCGGCCACACCTGCGGGGCGGCCGGCGGCAGTCAGCAGAAAGCTACTATGAAACCCCGCCATGACGCCGCCGAAATAAGGCCCCTGATGGGCACGCAGTAAGGCGACGATACGATCGAGTCCGAGGTGATGGCTTATGAGACGCCTGAGCGACAAGTCGACATGGACCTGCGGCCAGCCGCGGCCGATGGAGGCGACCGTGTAGACGCCGGGGATGTCGAGCAGGCGCGGCTTCAGCGTGAAGGCGTAGGTCGGCAACATCTCGCTGCTGGTCTTGGTCTGAGAGACCAGGGCGTATTCGGCGAAGGGGTAGATGCTCGGCATCATGAGCCGCACGCTCATATGCGCGGCGGGAGGCAAGGCGACCTGGCCCAGGCGCGCCTCGAGCAACAAATACGCGTTGTTGGGCGTGATGGCGCCGCTGAAGAAAACGTGGATCTTGGTGAGCCCGTTGCTCGTGGTCGACCGCACCAGGGTCACGTCCTGCACACCCTTGGCTGCCTGTTCGAGCGGTTCGGTCACCCGCACCAGCATCACGTGGACGGGCAGGTAACCATCGCTGACAAGGACCGAGACCCGGGGGAAGTTCACATTCGGAAAGACGCTGCGCGGCAACGCCTGGAATGCCACGACGCCTGCGGCGAGCATAAGTACTGCGACCAGGGCCGTGGTGTAACGGTTTCCCCAGAGGGCCTCGAGGTAGGCCTTCACCGGACGACCCGCACCGCGAGCCCCGCGCGCAGGCGAGCGACACCGGAGTCGATCACCACAGCGCCCCGCGCCAAGCTGCCCGCGACGAACACCCGGCGCGCCCCGATCCGGAGGACGTTCACCGCGACCGGCTGCGCCCGCCCACCGACAACGACAAAGACGCGCGCCCGGCCGTGGCGTATCAGGAGCGCCGCGCGCGGGACCATGATCGCGGTGCGCCGGTGGCTCAGGAGATCGAGCCGCACAACCTGCCCGGGACGTAAGCCGCCGCCGACCCCGCGTACATAGGCGCGCACGAGCCCCAGATCGTCGGTGCGCGCGCTCAGGGCGTAGACGCGGCCCGCGGGGGCTCGCACCCGACCTTGGTCCGCCAAGCGTCGTACCCGCGCCCCGACATAAAGACGGTCGGCCTCGCGCACAGTGAGCGAGCACGCCTCGTAGAGACCTCCTGCGCCGCCGATCGCGACCACATTCGCGCCGCGCGCAAGCCATGCCCCGGGGGCCGCTTGATAACGCACGGTGCCGGCGAAGGGCGCGCGGACCGTGCCACGGGCAAGGCGCGCGCCGTCGGCCTGCAGGTTCGCGACATCGGCCTGCCAGCGGGCCTTCAAGCCGCGGGCATGCGCGGGTGTGACGACACCCTGGCGCGCCAACACGCGGGCCTGCTCATAAGTAGCGCGGGCCGCCTCGGTCTGGGCCTCCAGGGCGCGGACGGTGCCGGCGAGACTCATCGGCAATAGCCGCGCTATGACGGCGCCGGCGGCAACCGCGGTCCCAGGCGCCACCACGAGCGGGCCCATGACGGCGTCGTAGGGGGCCTGGATCAGCGCGTGCTCGGGACCATGGACGCGGGCGAATACCGGGGTCGCGGGCCGGTACGAGGCGCGTTGCGCGTGCGTCGCATGAACCGAGAGGGGGGCTGCGGCCCAGGCGAGACCCGGAACGAGCAACAAGGCCTGGAGCGCGCGCCTCACGACCGCGCCCCCGACCACGGCCGCGCGGTCGCGGTCACGAGCGCAAGCGTCGTCGTCGCGCGAGAGAGATGTAAGGCGGTCATTTGCAGCTCCACGGCGGTCAACTCCTGCATCAAAGTAAGGTAGGACGCGAGCCCGAGGGCGTGCGCCGTCCAGGCCGCCTGCGCCGCGCGTGCGGTGCGGACGAGCCTCGCCCTACGGCCCCGGAGGCTCGCGAGTTCGCGATCGAGGCTCGCTTGGGCGGCATCCAGCTGATAGATCTGGGTGCGGGCAGTCGCAAGCCGCGCCACGTAATCCTGGAAGAGCGCGGCGCGACGCGCGCGGGCGATGGCGACCGCCCCGCGGTTGGCATTGAAAAGTGGCACGACGAGGCTCAACTGGAGACCCGCCTCGCTGATACCCGAGCTATTGCGGGCACCCGCGGCCCCTAGGCTCAAGCGCGGATATTGGTCGAGCACGGCACGCAGCAGCGCCTGGTCGGCGCTATGGTAGGCCGCGACCAGCGCCACGAGGTCGAGCCTGTGGGATACGGCGCGCTGAAAGAGGGCGCGGGGCGCACCCCGGACCCCATGCAGCGGCGCGGGGCGCGCGATCCGCAGCAGAGCCGCAGGCGGCAGGCCGAGCTGCGCGTTCAGCGTGAGCCGCGCGGCCTGCAAGGCGCGGTGCAAGGCCGCGGCCTTCATCCGCAGGGCGTCTTGTGCGGCCTGAAAAAAAAGCAGCTGGCGGCTGCCGATCAAACGCCGATGGGCATCGCGCGCCAGCACCTGCTCGTGACCCTTAAGGAGGGCCAGGGAGTTACGCGCGATCGTCCACTCGGCCCCGAGCCAATAGACCTGGCGCGCGGCGAGGCGCGCCTCGTTGGCCGCCACCCATTCGCGCCAGGCGACGCGATAGCGAACCGCCGCCGCGCGCTCGCGCGCCATGCGGATATCCGTGGAGCGGGTGACGAGCCGCGAAAGGTCCCAAAGGAAGCCGTCGGCTAGGCTCAGCGACCGACCCGCCGCACCCACGCCGTAAGGTTTCAGGGCGGAGAATTGCACGACCGGGTCGGGCAGCAGGCCCGCAGCGAAGACCTGCGCGCGGGCGATGCGTTCGCGCGAGCGCAAAGCGCGCAGAGTCGGGTTGGCGATGACCGCGATCACCCCAAGCTCTTTGCCGGTAAGCGGCTTGCGGAAATCCAGCGGCAGCGCCGCGAGCCCCGGCACCCGAAGCGTACGCGCGGCGGCGGCAAGGGCGCGGTGCGACGGCCCTTTCAGGGCTGCGAGCGCCGGCGCGCGCAAGGGCTTGGCGTGATAGGCGGCACAGCCCGATAGGATGGCCAGGGCAAGTGCCACCACCGGTATCCGCACGCTAAGCGACCGGGAGCAGGTGGCGGAACGAGTCGACCGCGTTGAACTCGCCACAATCCTTGTCCGGCCCACGCAGATCGGGCTTGCGGATCGCAAGCAGATGCTGGATGCCGTAGTCGCGGGCACAACGCAGGACCGGCAGGCTGTCGTCTATGAGTAGGGTGCGCGAGGCGTCGAAGGGCTCGAGCGCCTGAAGCTCCGCCCAGAAGGGCGGGTGTTCCTTGGCAAGCCCCAGGTCGTGGGCGCAGAAGATCGCGTCCATATAGCGATCGATGCGTGTGTGTCGGAATTTCAAGGCGACGGTCTTGCCATGGGCGTTGGTCACAAGCACGAGACGTTTGCCGGCCTTGCGCATAGCCTCCAGGAATTCCTCCACGAAGGGGCGCATGGCGATGCGGTGCGCGACCTCCTCCTTCAGCTGCGCGATATCCAAAGCGAGCTCGTCGCTCCAGTAATCCACGCTATACCAGTTCAGCGTCCCCTCCGCGCGTCGGAAGCGCTGATAGAGCTGGCTCTTGGCCTCATCGAGGGCCAAGCCCGTGCGCTCGGCGTAGCGCAAGGGCACGTGCTCCTGCCAAAAGTGGTTATCGAAATGCAGGTCGAGCAAGGTGCCGTCCATGTCCAAAAACGTGGTGTCTATGGAGTTCCAGTCGATCATGGTTCGTCCCCCGTGGGGCCATTATAGGGGGCTAGGGCGGACTTAAGCTAGCTGACGTCAGCCACCCGTGCTAGCCTCGCTGCATGACAAGTGGCGACTGCCCTCTCTGTGCACTCGATGCGGCAGAGGCGCTGTGGGCAAACGATCAATGTTTCGTGATTTCGGCTGAGATCATGGGCGTCGGCACCATCTGCCGGGTCATATGGCGCGAGCATGTCCAGGAGATGAGCGAACTCGATGCGGCCGCGCAAGGGGCCTTCATGAGTGTCGTGTTCGGGGTCGAAGCCGTTTTGCGAGCTCTCGCGCGACCCACGAAAATGAACGTGGCCTCGCTCGGAAACCTGGTCCCCCACCTCCACTGGCACGTCATACCACGCTACCGGGACGATGCCTACTTTCCCGATGCGATCTGGGCGCCCGCGCGCCGTAAGGCGCTCGCCCGCCCCGTGGAGGACGCGGTCCTGCGCATCGCCCTCGAAGCCGGCCTCAGAGGCTGATCGAAATCGGGTCTATACTCGCGTGAGTTTGCGGTCGCGAAAAGGGAGGCGACTTGCGCCAACCACTGTACTTGGCCTTGGACCAAGGAGGGCAGTCGACACGGGCAACGGTCTTCGATGAATCGGGGATCGCGGTGGCGCGTGCCGCCGTGCCGGTCGCTCAAACGAGCGTGGGCGACCTTAGGGTGGAGCAAGACCCCGAGGAACTCGTCGCCTCTTTGCAGCGGGCGAGCGCGCGAGCGCTGCAAAGCCTCGGGGCGGACTCCAGTATGCAGATCGCGGCGGCGGGGCTCGCCACGCAGCGATCCAGCATGGTCTGCTGGGACAGCCGGACAGGCAAGGCCCTGTCGCCGGTTTTGAGCTGGCAGGACCGGCGCGCAGCGCCGCTCATGGTCGCCTACCAGGATCGCGCCTTCCTGATCGAGGAGCGCACCGGCCTGCGCCTGTCGCCCCATTACGGCGCCCCCAAGATGCGCTGGTGCCTGAACAACCTGCCCGCGGTGCAGGCGGCGCGCAAGGGCGGCTACCTAGTCATGGGTCCCCTGGCGAGCTTCCTCGCATTTCGCTGTGTCACCCCGCAGCCCTTGGTTGTGGATCCCTCGAACGCCGGACGGACGCTTCTTTGGGGGCGCAAGCGCCAGGACTGGGACCCCGAGCTTTTGGAGATCTTCGATATCCCCCGAGAGGCCCTCCCGCTCTGCGTGCCGAGCCACCACCCCTTTGGCGGAGTGAAGGCGGGCGGCAGCCTCGTACCCCTCACAGTTCTCACAGGCGATCAGGGCGCGGCGCTCTTCTGTCAGGGCCGGCCGCGCACCGACACCATCTATATCAACATGGGGACCGGCGCCTTTCTGCAACGGCTTGTGCCGCACCACGGGGTCGACCGGGGCCGGCTGCTCTGGAGCGTCGCCGTGCGCCACGGGCAGGAAGACATAAGCGTACTCGAGGGGGCGGTGAGCGGTGCTGGCGCCGCGCTCGCGTGGGGCGCGCAGACCTTACCCTACCCGGACCTCGCGAAACTGTGCGATCGCCTGCTGGCCCGCCATGAGACGCGCCCACTCTTTCTAAACACCATCGGCGGGCTTGGATCGCCCTACTGGTGCCCGGAGGCCGTCGCGCGCTTCGAAGGCGACGGCACACCTGCGGCCAAGGCCGCGGCGATCGTCGAAAGCATCGTCTTCCTGATTCAGGAGAACATCGATGCCATCTGCGCGGCCTCGGGGCCCGCCCAGGCCCTGGTGGTGACAGGTGGTCTCGCCGCATCGGGCGGCCTCTGTCAGGCGCTCGCGAACGTGAGCAGACTGATCGTGCGCCGACCGTCCGAACACGAGGCGACCGCCCGCGGGCTCGCCTTCCTGGCCGCGGGCATGCCGCGCGCCTGGTCCATGGGCGGCGACGAACACGTGTTCTGGCCCCATGACGACGGAGCTCTCCATGAGCGTCACGAGCGCTGGCGCGCGCTCATGCCATCACCCCATGGGTAACACCAGCCGGCTCGTGTCGGCCCGCGGGGCGCGCGCCGGGAGGACGAGCCCGAGTCGCTCCATGACTTGCTCGGCGGTGCGCCTGTAGCCTGTGAGCTTGCCGCCGAAGATGCTGATGAGCCGCGGCCTCGGGGCATCGGCGAGCAACACCACCTCACGTGAACGGCCGTTAAGATCGCCCTGGGACTTGGGCAATACGCGTAGACCCGCGAAACTCTCCGCAACAACCGTGGACAGCCCCGGAAAATAGGCCGCCAAGGTCGCCTGCAGATAGGCGATCTCCTCAGGTGTAGGGGCCACGAGACCCGGATCCCCCGTGTAGAGGCGTTCGGTGGTACCGGTCAGCACGCGCCCGCGCCAAGGCAGGATAAAGACGCCCCGGTGATCGGACGGGGCCTCGACGTAGTAGCACCCTTGGCCCAAGGCGCCTTCGGTGATGATGTGGGTGCCCGCAACAAGGTCGTGGGGCAGGCGCGGGGGACCGGGCAGGACGCGACTCAGGGTCTGTGCGACCCACGGGCCTGTGGCGTTGACGAGCGCGCGCGTCTCACACGTCGCCACAACACCTTCGTGCACCGAGCGCACCTCGTAGCCGGCACCAGCGCGCTCCGCGCCCACGAAGCGTGTACCGACACGGATCTCGGCGCCGAACTCCGTGGCTGAACGCGCCACCGCATGGGTTAGGGCCACGTCATCGGTCTGCGCATCGCCATAGCGAAAGACAGCCTTGAGACCAGCGGTCTCGATCCCGTCCAACTGCTCCCAGGCGCGGGCCGGAACGCGCTCGAAGCCCCCGACGGACCCACCGGCGAGCAAGCGATAGAGCCAGAGGCCAGCGCGCACATGGCCTGCCGTACGCCGCGAGGAGGCGTAAAGGGGGATGAAAAAGTCCTGACGCGCCACAAGCCCCGGGGCAATACGCAGCAGGATCTCGCGCTCGCGTAGCGATTCCCGCACAAGGCGGATGCGACCCGATTCGAGGTAGCGCAAACCGCCGTGCACGAGCTTCGAAGAACGACTCGAGGTCCCGGCGGCCAAGGTGTGCTGCTCCAGGAGCAAGGTGCGATAACCGCACGCGGCCGCCGCCTGGGCGACACCCGCGCCTTGGATGCCGCCTCCTATGACCACAACGTCATAAGAGGCGTTCATGGGCAGGGGGCGCTCAAGGCTTGTGCGAGCTCGGCGCAGGCGAAGGTCTCGATGAGGCGCACCCCGCGCGCCTCCAGGGCCCGCGCGCGACGCGCGTCGTCGACCTCGTAGACCACGAGCGTGGAGCCTTCGTGGCCCAGGGGGCCGCGTCGCGGCAGGCCCTCGACGTCACAGAAGTGATACTCAGGCGCTAAGCGGGCCCGATCGATCTCCTCAAACTCACGATACCGTTTGGTGACGAGACCGATAGCCGGCCACAAGGCGCGGGCCGCCCCTAACACCGGTCGCGAAAACGAGATCAGGACAGTCTGAGCAAGCACGGGCGTCAAGACCTCATGCACCGCCCGAACGACCCGCTCGGGATCCAGGCGCCGGACGGCCTGGCGCTTGATCTCAACGAAGGCGGTAACGGCCGGATGGCGGACGAGGAAAGCCGCGAGGTCGGCGACGCGCGCCACCGGGATGGCCGCACGAGTGGTGTCTGCAAGCTTCGGCCATGCCACCGTGAAGGTCGATACGGTCGCAAGATCATAATCGCTGATCGCGCCGGCGACACCGCAGAGACGGCGGCAGTCGTGATCGTGGAACAAGACCGGCACGCCATCGGCCGTCAGCTGTACGTCGATCTCGATAGAGCGCGCGCCCGCGGCGACCGCACCCTCCAGCGCCACAAGCGTGTTCTCGGGGAAGCGGCGGGCATAACCACGGTGGGCGACCAGTTCGAGCATGAGACCTTAAGTCTTCGGTGATACGCGTCTCGCTGAGGCCTGAAGCCCGCGGGCGTGCTGTACGCTACACCGCGGGATGCCGGCCTTCAATGCCCCGGCCATTCCGCTCGTCTGAAAGACGCGCCGGGCGCCGGGCGACCCGGACACCTGCGGGCACTGGCCGAACCAGAGCCTCCGGCTACGAGCTTAATTAATCTCGCGGGCAAAGAAGCGGCGCTGCGCTTGGCCGAACCCATAGGCCAGCACGCGCCGCTGGATACCCGAGACGAGCGCGCCCGCGGGGCGGGCCTGCTTCTGGGTCTTGGGGGCCCCTTCAAGAAAAGCCCCCTTGGGGCGGCATTTCAACCGACAAGCGGAAGGTTTCCTTTCCGCATAAGGCCGTAACCGGCGATAATTATTGCCGGATGTTGTGCTGACCGGGAATCTTTATGTGCCCAAGGCTTGGCCATGATTGACGTGCTTGGGGAAATAATCCTAGATTTTCCGTAACCTGACCTCCCGACGGACCTACCCAGACGGGCGACGGCCTCAAAGGTGCCGGGCAAGGCGACAGTTTGCATCGGTGTACGCCGCAGAGGCAAATCGACCTTCATGTTCCAGCTCATGAAGAAACTGCAGGGCTCAGGTGTTGCCCGCCAGAACATCCTCTATCTGAATTTGTTTGATGCCCGTCTACACGATCTGCAGCACGACAATCTGGGCGTGATTCTGGAGGCTTACTTTTCTCTCTATCCCGAAAAAAGAACGCCGAGAAGGTTTATTGCTTTTTCGACGAAACCCATATAGTGCCTAGCTGGCAGCCATTCGTCGACCTTTTGATATGCTTGGATAAGTGCGATGTGTACATCACGGGATCGTCGGCTCATATACTCTCAAAGGAGGTCTCTACCCAGATGCGCGGGCGGGCACTTTCCGGGGAAATGTTTCCGTTTTCACTGCGAGAATTTCTCGACTACAAGGGAGTAGAGAGCCGCGGTCCGCTCTCGACCAAAAAAACGTTTGAGGAGTACCGTGAAACCAGTGGCTTCCCGGAGGTTGCGGGCCTTGACCGGATGCTGAGGATAAAAATCCTCAGCAGGAATATTTCAACGCCATACTGTTCCGCGACCTCGTAGAGCACCATGATATTTCTCACCCCAAGGCGGTTACGGATCTGGCGCATTGGCTGGTCGACCATGCGGGCTCCCTGTATTCCATCAACAATCTGACCGGCTATCTGAAATCCCTGGGGCACAAGGCGCCGAAAGCCGCCGTCTCCAATTATCTCGAATGGTTCGAGGATGCCTACGTTCTCTTCACGGCGCGCATCTTTGACGCCTCGCGGGCCCGAACCAACACGAACCCGAAGAAGATTTACTGCGTCGATCACGCGCTCGTGACGTCGATCAGCTCCGGCATTCTGGTCAACTCGGGCCACCTTACGCGATCAGGGACAGTACCCGTATCTGGCGTCAAGTTTATGGCCCACGACCTACGGAGAACATTCGCTACCGTCGCGGAATCCTTGGACGTACCGTCCTACACCCTCAAGGCCCTTGAACCAAAAGGGCGGGGGACGTAACGAGCGAGTATCTGGTCATCACCACCGAGCGGTTACGGGCACCCATGGAGAAGATCGAGGACTTCGTTTCGAAGGCGGCCAAGGTACGCGAGAGCGCCGAGGTCGTGGCCCTGGACCGGGCTTTGTAACCCCGCAAAGGGACTTAGTGCGTTTCCCTATACGTCTTATACTGTAACCCATTAGGTAACGGCATGATCCAGTGCTTCCGGCACAAGGGTCTTAAGCTGTTCTATGAGACGGGCAGTAAGGCCGGCATAGTTGCCGACCATGCCAAGCGGCTGCGCGTGCTTCTCGCCCGCCTGGACGCTGCGAGCAAGCCCGAGGATATGGACCTTCCGGGGGCACGTCTACACACATTGAGCGGCAAGTGGCGCGGTTATTGGGCTGTCAACGTGTCGGGCAATTGGCAGCTTATCTTTCGGTTCGAAGGGGCGGAAGCCCACGATGTGGGTTACCTCGATTATGATTGAAGGAGCTTGTCATGATGCACAACCCTCCCCACCCCGGCGAAACCATACGAGAGTTCTGCCTGGAACCCTTGGGCCTGTCGGTTACGGACGCGGCCAAGGCTCTGGGTGTGACGCGCAAGACGCTCTCCGAGCTGTTGAACGGGCATACCGGGATTGCCCCGACCATGGCCCTGCGCCTCTCCCTAGCGTTTGGCGGAAGCGCCGAAAGCTGGCTCGTGCAGCAAGCGCAATACGACCTTTGGCAGATTGGCAAGAATCCGCCCAAAGTACGGCGCGTCGCTTTATAGACCCGATGGCCCACGTCGCCGACCGTGTACCAGGCGAGCGCGACTGGCGCGATCACCTGCCGAACGTAGGCGCAAAGGGGCTTACTGCGCTCAACCAAGGCGGATCGCAATCGAAGGGGCGGCAGGGAGCGTGGCCGAACCGGATATGGTCGACGACGACCCCGGAACCCTATCGTGGTCCGATGCCGCACGGGATCGAAGAGGGTTGATACCAGAATGAGGCTCTGTGACCGAGACTTACGGGTACTTACCGTAACTCATCGTTTTAATTGGTGCCCAGGGGCGGAATCGAACCACCGACACGAGGATTTTCAGTCCTCTGCTCTACCGACTGAGCTACCTAGGCGAAGCGCGCATTAAAGCGGCTCGCCGGGCCTACGTCAAGATGACACGGGGCCTGCGAGCTGCGAAGCCGGTGCTCTGGGCGGCGGCAAGCGACGCGCCCGGCTGCAAGGAGGGGCCTTTTGCGGGGGGCAATGGGCCGACAGAGGGGTAGCTTTGCCGTATCATGGGGGGCATGAAGATTCTCTTGATCAGCCCCTACGAGCTCGGCCGCCAACCTTTCTCGCTCGCCCATGCGGCGGGGCTTTTGCGCCCGCGCGGCCATGAGGTCGTCCTGGTCGATCTGGCGCAGGGCTCGCTGCCCCGCGAGGGGCTTGAGACGTTCGATTTGATCGGGGTCGCCCTTGGCATGCACACCGCTACCCGGATCGCGGTAAGCCTCTTGCCGGTGGTCCGCGAGAAGGCCCCTCGGGCAAAGCTCATCTGTTACGGGGTCTACGCGCCACCCAATCGCGGGCTGCTCGAGGGCCTAGGGGTCGATGTGGTGCTGGGGCCGGAATTCGAAAACGACCTGATCGCCTTGACGGGGGGTGCGGAATCGGGCCCCGGGTTGAAAGTGAGCTTTGTAGTCCCCGACCGCAAGGGCCTCCCGGGGCTCGCCCGCTACGCGCACCTGCAGTTACCAGGTGGTGGGCGCAAAACGGTGGGCTTCATCGAGGCCTCGAGGGGCTGCAAATACCTCTGCCGCCATTGCCCGCTCGTGCCCGTGTATGAAGGACGCTTCCGCGCCATTCCGCGCGAACTTGTGATCGCCGATGCCGAACAGCAGATAGCGGAGGGCGCCATGCACCTGTCGTTCGGTGACCCGGATTTCCTGAATGGGCCCACCCATGCCCTGCGCGTGCTCGAAGCGTTCCACGAGCGCTGGCCGCACGTGACCTTCGACGCCACGATCAAGATCTCCCACATCCTCACCCACAGGGATCTGCTTCCCCGTCTGCGGGAGTATGGCTGTCTTTTCATAACGACCGCGGCCGAGTCCTTCGATGACGTGATCCTGGGCTTCCTCGACAAGGGGCATACGGGTCTAGACATCGATCAGGCCGTGGCACTGGCCCGCCAAGCGGGCATCGCCATCGCACCGACCTTCGTTCCGTTCACGCCGTGGACCACGCTCGAGGGCTATATCGATCTCCTGACGCGCGTGCGTGACCTGGGACTCATCAATAGCGTGAGCCCCATTCAACTGGTGATCCGCCTGCTCGTCCCACAGGGTTCCTACCTGCTGCGCATACCGGGTTTCCAGGATCGCCTCCAACCCTTTACCGACGCCATCCTGGGTTACCCCTGGGCAAACCCCGACCCACAGGTTGACGTCCTACAAGCGCGTCTGCAATCCTGGGTGGAGCGCGCCGAAGGCGAAGGACTGGATCGGCTTTCGGCTTTTGCGGGTCTCTGGCGCCTGGCGCATGAGGCCGCTGGACGCAAGGCCCCGTTGCTTGCCGCGGATTGCGCGGGTCCTCACATCCCACGCCTGTCGGAGCCGTGGTATTGCTGCGCGGAACCCACAACGTCTCAGCTCGCGCGTTGCGCGGTTGGGGCTTAAAGAATGACATCCATCAACGACGGGGAGGCAATGTGACAGAAAAGCTTTTTGGGACACCAATAGATGAGTCGGGCGTGCGCGGCTACTTCGCAAAACCCGGCGGCGGGCCCGCGCCGCTTGTGATTGTCTTCATGGAAATCTGGGGTGTGAACGATCACATGCGCCTCGTGTGCGAAAAGCTCGCGGGCTTTGGGTTCGCGGCCTTTGCGCTCGATTTCTACGACGGTGTGGTATTCGATCCGCGCGCCGGGTTTGAGCCGGCGGCCGCGAAACTCAAATCGCTGGGCGACGAGGCCATCATGGACGCCCTGGCGCGCGCGATGGGCTTCTTTAAGACCCGCAAGGACGTGGTGACAGACAGGCTCGGGGTCATCGGCTTTTGCAATGGGGGCCGGCTTGCCTTCCTGGCCGCCACGCGCCACCCCCATGATATCGGCGCAGCGGTCTGCTTCTATGGTGGCGGAATAGACAACCCGCAGGACAGGCTCGGACGCAGCTCGGTGCTGGGGGGCGTACCGCGCCTCGAGGCCCCCTTACTGCTCTGCTACGGAGCTCAGGACCCGTCGATCCGGCCCGACGAGCACGCGCGCATCGCCGAGGCTTTGGGCAGCGCCAACAAACGCTATACGCTGAGCGTGTTCCCCGACGTAGGGCATGCCTTCATGGACAAGGCCGGCGGCGCCGAGGAGCGCGCCACCGAGATCGGCTGGCGCATGGCGCGAAACTTCCTGACCGGCACTTTGATAGAGAAGTCCTAACGGGGGGCGCCTACTTGCTCCCCGGCGGCTTGTAGCCCTCAGGGATCGTGGAGCCCTCACCGAAGAAGTAGGACTCCATCTCCTTCTCGAGAAATTTGCGGGCCTTGGGGTCCATGGGGCTTAGACGATACTCGTTGATGAGCATGGTCTGGTGGCCGAGCCAAAGCGCCCAGGCCTCTTTCGAGACACTCTCGTATATGCGCTTGCCAAGCTCCCCCGGGTAGGTCGGGTAAGCCAGGCCTTCGGCCTCCTTCTTCAGTTTCACGCACGTAACAGTTCGGCTCATGACGTCTCCAAAAATTGGTTGATCAGGCGGCGGACGGGCGCGGGCATCCCGGGCCCCGGTAGGGCCCCTTTATACCACATTGCGTCGCACCCTTCGGCCACGGCTGCCCGGCGCGAAGCGCCTAGCACACGCACGGGGTTTATGGAGAGCCTGAAGTGCGTGAAGACGTGCCAGATGGGAGGATAGGGGTCCCCCATCTCGCCCTCGAAGCCCAGGTCCCGGATGGCGGCAGGCAAGGCGGCCAGTGCCGCGCTCTCCGGCAGGCTCCAGAGGCCACCCCAAATCCCACGCGGGGGTCGGCGCACGAGCAGGATACCCTGATCGGGCGCGGCGATAACCGCCATGTACACCGTGCGCTCCGGTTTAGCGGGCCTCCGGAATGGCACCTCCTCACCGTCGAACGCGCAGTCATCGGCAAGCGGGCAAGCGGGGCAATCGGGTGTCTTGCGGCACACGAGCGCCCCCAGGTCCATGATCGCCTGCGTATAGTCCGCCACGCGGCGCGTGGGTGTATGGGTGCGCGCGTGGGACCAGAGGAGACGCTCGGTCGGCGCATCGCGGCCTCTGACACCGTGGTAGCGGGATAAGACGCGACGGACATTGGCGTCCAGGATGGCCGCCGGGATATTGAAGGCGAAGGCGACAATAGCCGCCGCGGTGGAGGGGCCTATGCCGGGCAGCGCCGCCCATTCATCCGCGGTCCGCGGGAAGACGCCGGAGTGACGGTCCATCAAAAGGCGCGCGGCAGCATGGAGGTTACGCGCCCGCGCGTAGTAGCCAAGCCCGGACCAGAGGGCCAGGACATCATCCAAGGACGCCTGCGCAAGGGCCTGCACGGACGGGAAGCGGCGCATAAAGCGTTCGTAGTAGGGCACCACGGCCGTCACGGTGGTCTGCTGCAGCATGACCTCGGCCAGCCAGCGAGCATAGGGGTCGGCCACCTGCCAGGGCAGGTCGTGCCGCCCGTGGTGGCGGTACCAAGCGAGGACCTTGGCGCTGAATCCATCCATGGGATCAGTGCAAACCGAAGGCGTGCTTCAGGGCTCCTCCCAGGGTCTTCAGGGTCGAGCCCACGTTATTGGGGGAGGAGTCGCTGAAGAGGCGGTTCAAGGAGATGTTGAAGCGAATGTGGCCGGGCGGGCCTGCGACGCGTACCGGGATGACAAACCCGCTTGGCAGGGCGACCTCGAGCAGGGAGTTCACGCTATCCGTGGCAAGCACAAAGTCGCCATGACCGTGGATGACGGCGCGCGTGGTGTGGAGTGTAAGGGCGTTCATATGCACCACGCCGTGGCCGACCGTGGCACTCGCATGCAGCCCCGAAAAACGTGTGCCTCGGGCGGCGTGGGCCTTGTGGGCGCCGGCCAGGGCCTTGGGGTCCTTGGCGATAAGGTCGAGATCGACGCCGCGTAGCATGCCGTTCGGGATGGCTGCGGTGAGGCGCCCCGAGAGCGTCTGTTTGGCAGCGGCAAGCGTCACCCCCGAACCATGCAGATGCGCGCGGGCGTCCAAGGCCCCGGAGAACGCGGGAAAGACATGCAGGGCGCTCAGCACCTGGCTTACCTCCACATGAACGAGCTGGGCCTGCAGCCGCCAGGTCGCGGGCGATGGGCGGAGGTTTGCCTCGACTGCCCCGGCGAAATGGCCCTGATAAAGGTCCATGGTCATGGGCTTCAAGCTCACTTGCCCGCCGGCTGCCTGCAGGACCGCGTGCAGATTCGTGGCCAAAAGGCCGTGTGCCCGCAAACGTCCGCAGCTAAGGGTCGCGGTGAGCGGGGCGTTAAAGGCCGCACCGTGCGCAGGGGCGGTCGGGCCGGGGCTTGGCGACGGCGGCGGGGCCGCAGGGGTCGATGGGGCCGGCAGATAGGGTAGGGGCCGCAGGCGGTCGATAGCGAGCTGGGCCTGATACGAAAGCGGTCGCGCCATGCGCGTGACGCGCCCCGTGATCGTGGTGCGGTCGAGCGTAAGACGCAGAGGGGCCAAGCGCAGCGCGGCGGGGCTCCAGTGAAAGCTCACGGCAGCCGAGGCCTGTTTCAACACGGTGGCGGCACGCGGCTGATAAGGGAATCCGAGCGCGGCGAGCAGCGGGCGCGGGGCGAAGGGCGGGACCGTCAAATGACCGCGGGCGCGCGGGGCGCCGTGCGTGTCCTGGATGTGCACGCGCCCGAGGACTTTTAAGGTCGCGATCGAAAAACGCAGGGACGAAAGCGTGAGCCGAGGTGCCTGGTAGCGGGCCTTGGTCGAGAGACGGAAAGGAAACGCCGGGTGGCCGGCAATCTTTAAGAGACCGTGAAGCCCAACTGCGACGGGCTGACCTGGCGTGATCGCGCCCACGCGCAGATGGAGACCCGATAAGGTGTCGGCGCTGCCGGTGCGGGCATCGCGGTAGCGGATGAGCGCGTCGCGCAGGCTGAGCCCGGCGGCGTGCAAGAGCACGAAGGCCGGGGCCTCGTGGCGCTCAGCGCGGGCGGCGGCGGGGGAGCGCGGCTTGACCGCGGGGCTATGAATCAGTGTGGCCCAGTTCGTGGCCCCGGCCCGGTTCTCATCGAGATTCAGGTACAGGCCGGTCAGGATGACGCGCCGCAGGACAATCTGGCGGCGGAACAAGGGCAACACACGGACCTCGATATCGACACGGGCGACGCGGGCCAGGGGGCGCGCCCCGAAGCCTGGGGCATTGCCCAAGGTGGCACCATTCACACGCACACCCAACCATGGGAAGAGCGTGACACTGAGCTTGCCGATAGTGACCGGGCGGCCCGTGGTCTGGCTCAAGATCTGGGCGACACGGGTCTTCACTTGGTTCAGCGCAAGAATGCCGGGGAGGAGGGCCACGGCGACTGCGGCCGCAACGACTAAGAGACCCGCCGCGATGGCGATGAGACGCGTGCGCTTCTTCACAAAACCGCTCTTTCCTTCAGTCGAGAGGTCCTAGTCTAAGCTGCGAGGCCGCCGTGGGCCAGAGCCGCGTGGAGGTGGCAAGGCCTGTGCTGACCAAGATCCCGGCGGGACACGTTGCTATGATTTCGCGGAGGAACGAATGGAATGAGGAAAGGGAGCAACACCCCGGTCGCTCACTCGTCTATTACGAACGTATTTTCCGATTCAGGCGTGACGGAATGGACACGATTGGGAACTGAAGGGTCGGATCTTGGTGATCGCCAACACGGCCTGATCTCATCCAGCGGGTGCGGGACGATCTTCATGGCTTGAATCGACAACGGCGCGACGTAGGGCGGAATGATCCACGGTCCAGGTCGAATTGATCCGGCAGCACCTGTCGCCGCTCTCCGGTTCGTGCGCCGGTCAGCACCTATAGGCCGCGGCCCGAGCTGGGTCGGCTTGGGCCGCAGGTATATTAGATTCGTCATTAGAAATAAAATGTCTTGTTACTTTCCTCGCGGGTTCTTGCAACATCTCTAGCGATGGATTGGATTTGGTGATATTTTTAAAGCATGAGTGGAAAGTTTAGGCACCAAGTAATCAAGCGGTTACAGGCGGGGCTCCCCCGCGGGGCGCCGTTCGACCTTGCCACCCTGAGCCAGTTCGGGGTATCGCCCCAGCTCGCCGCCCACTATGTCGGCGGCGGGTGGCTCGTGCGCCTGGCCCACGGCGTCTATGCCTTCCCGAACGACGAGTTCGGAGTCTACGGCGCGCTGAAGTTCCTGCAGCAGCGCGTGCCCGGCCTGCACATTGGCGGCAAGAGCGCCCTGGCCCTACAGGGCGTGCGGCACAACCTGGGCAGCCGGGAGACGCTGGTACTGTGGGGCGACGGTCGTTTCGCATTGCCGGCTTGGTTCACTTTGCGCTTCCCAACCCGCTACGTCCACGCTCGCCTATTCGACTGGCCGGATACGGCGCTGGCTAGCAAGACCGTGACCATACCGCCTGGCCTGCCCGGGGACCTGCGGGTGGCTGCCTCCGAGCGTGCCGTTCTGGAGATGTTGTACGAAGTCGGCGTCAAGCAGAGCCTCGAAGAGGCCCGCAACATCTTTGAGGGCCTGCGTTCCCCCCGCAAGGGCTTGCTTGGGCAACTGCTGTCCTGCTGCGTCAGCGTGAAGGCCGTGCGCCTGTTCCTGACCTGGGCGCGCGAGACCAGCCTCGTGGAGGTCGACGCCCTGCTGGAGCAGTACCAGGTTCGCACCGGCAGCAACGCGCGCTGGATGAGCCGGCTCGATGACGGCACCTTGCTGAGCCTGAAACCTCATGGATAAAGCCTACATGGACACCGTTCGCCTGCTGCTAGACGTCGCGCCCGATGTGTTCGCCAACGATATCTTTGCCATGAAGGGCGGCACGGCCATCAACCTCTTCGTGCGGGACATGCCGCGCCTGTCGGTGGACATCGACGTGGTGTACCTCCCATGGCAGACGCCGCGCGACGAGGCGCTGCAAACCATCAACCAGGAGCTGGCCGCCATTGCCAAGCGCGTTGCACCACTGAAGGGACGCCTGGTTCGCGCCAAGGACCTGGGGGACATTAAGCTGATCGTCGAAAATGACGCCAACCAGGTGAAAATCGAGGTCAACGTCGTGTTCCGAGGCAGCGTGCTGCCCGTCAAACGGCGGCCGCTGAGCACCAAGACCAGCGATCTATTCGGCATCGAGTTCGAACTGCCGGTTCTGGCGCCGGACGAGCTGTACGCCGGCAAGCTGGTGGCAGCACTGGATAGGCAACACCCCCGCGACCTGTTCGATGTGTGGCAGCTCTACGAAGCAGGCAATATCAGCGAGGGCATGGTCGAGTGCTTCGTGATCTATCTGGCGGGCCACAATCGGCCGCCCCACGAAGTGCTGTTCGGCAACGACAAGGACATCGCGGGCGAGTACGAGCGGGGCTTTGTCGGCATGACCGAAGTAGGCTGCTCTCTGGAGATACTGCTCGATGTTCGCACCAAGCTGCGGTGCGAGCTGCCACGGCGACTTAGCACCGCGCACAGGCGGTTCCTGAGTGGGCTGGTGCGCGCAGAACCGGACTGGTCGCTGGTGCGATGCCCGCATGCCGCTCAGCTGCCAGCACTACGCTGGAAGCTGAGCAATCTCGAGACCTTCCGCAAGCGCCGTCCCAACGATTTCGCAGCGCAAGCTGCCGCCCTCGACACCGGCCTGGGCCAGAGCTGACGAATATCCTGCCGCACCCCCTTGCTGAGATTACCCCGTGCCGCATTCATCGTGGCTCCCGCGAAGCGTAACCGCTCCGTTAACCTTTCAATTACCCAAAATTTGCGCACCAAGCTGGGGGTCCAACGCGATATCCGACAGCCGGGACATGCACCGCCAGAGCGGCGATGTGGCCCGGCGGAGGATCACGCACGCAGTCGAGAATGCCGCCAAGACGCGCAAGCTGTCTTAAGCAGGGATTGTATCGTGGGGGATCGCCGACCGCAGCTGGCCTGCCGATCGGCCGTAACGCGGCCGACGAGCGTCCAAGAAAAGGCTTTTTCCGCATAGAGACCCCTGTGAGTCGTACACGGGAGATTCCTGTCTCACACCTCAATTTGTTCCGTTGGGTACGCGACGCCGACCGTTGATGGCGATGAACAGATAAGACCTCCTTGGCCTTAAAGGGGTTTTCTGGCGACATGGGCGCCGAGGGGGCTAGCGGATCAACGCAGCGGCCGCGTTCATCTGTCCATGCTCGAAGGCGGGCGCGAAGTCATCCAGTTCGACCGCGCGCAAACCGATCTCGGGGCTTTGCGCGATCTGGCGCCAACTCGATACTGCGGTATGCACCTCACCCAGCACGGCCAAGGCCTGGGCCGTGTCCAGCGCAAAGTACGATGCGCGGGCCAACAACATCGGCACATCGGTGATCGGCCCATCCTGCTCGCTCAGCCAGGTCTTGGACTCCCTGTCCTTGTCCGGGAAAGGGTTGAGGTCAAAGGCTGGCGCAAGCCGCCACAACCCGCGCCCCACGTGCAGAAATCCGTGGTTCTGCAGGTGATCGTCCACGTTGGTGATCAGCAGGTTGAACACCAGGCGGCGCCAGAGCTGGCGCACACCCTCGGTGGGCGCGTGGCCGTGGGAGCGGATGGCGTCTGCGATCTCTGTGTAGCTACGATCCTCTTCGCGTGAGGCCTGCAGCAGCGATGCGGCCGACTGGTAGGCCATGCGGCCGCCATCGCGGTCGCGGTCGAACCGGCGAATGACCGCGACCGGCACCTCGTTGCCCCCGTCACCCAGCAAGACGATGCGCGCGGACGCAGCATCGATCCCCGCCTGCGCCGCCAGCTTCAAGGCCAGCACCTCGCCGCGGGTAACGGCGCGGGTGTCGCCTATGCTCGGAAACTTGCCGATGGCGAGCCCGCCGTCCTCATCCGCTATCGTGCACTTGGGGCGCATGCCACCAAGCGACGTGCCCCGGCCTTGCAGGTAGCGCAAGTCTTCGGTGGATTCCTGCCCGCGCTCGACGGCACGGCTGGCTTGGTAGACGTTTGCCAGCTCGATCAAGGGCGGCGTGTTACGCCGGCCTTGCGCAACCGTCCCGTGCCAAGATCCATCAGCATCGCGCAGGCGCAGGGCCCCCAACACGGCTAAAGTCATCGACCGCCAGCAGGTAGTCCAGTTCGGTGAGGGCCGGCAGTTGCGGATCGTCCCTCCGGCGCCTCGCGTGGTCACGGGCAAAGATGCGCCGGCCCCAGGCATCCGACGCAGTATCGGCAATCGCACCATGAAACACGGAATCGTGTGGCGACACGTCGCGTAGCGACAGCTCGGGGGGCTTACGGAGGGTGGGCGCGGGCGCGTTGGCCCATCCCGGTGTAATGGAGGTGCCAGGCCTTGGCGCCGTTGGCCTATGCGAAGAGGGGAAGACCATCGAAATCGGTGGGGGTGTATGGTTTGCGCTGGCCCTAGCCCGCCGGAACGTCGGGTCGGCGCGCATGTGGCCAACTCCTGAAATCCGAGTCGGATGCCATCTTCGTTATCGGGAAAGTTGGAGTGGAGCGGGTGAAGGGAATCGAACCCTCGCTATCAGCTTGGGAAGCTGAAGTTCTACCATTGAACTACACCCGCATAGCAGAACGTGCGGCAAGGCAATACAATATACCGCGATCTGGAGATTTGCACCATTGCCTATGCAGATTTATGTCAACGGACACATGCGCGCGCTCCCCGAGGCCGCGGGCCTCGAAACATTGCTTACCGAGATGGGGCTTGCCGGAAAACGTGTCGCGGTGGAGATCAACCGGGAGATCGTGCCGCGCGCGCAACATCAGGGCCGAGCACTACGCGACGGGGATCGGATTGAGATCGTTCAGGCCATTGGAGGCGGTTGATGAGAGAGGCGGGCGAAGATAGCTGGCGGCTCGGGGGACGGACGTTTCGTTCGCGCCTGTTGGTGGGAACAGGAAAGTACAAAGACCTGGCCGAGACCGAGCGGGCAGTGGTGGCAAGTGGCGCCGAGATCGTCACGGTGGCGGTGCGCCGGAGCAACCTCGGACAGAACCCTGGTGAGCCCAACCTTCTCGACGTCTTGCCTCCAGATCGGTTCACCATCCTGCCCAACACCGCCGGATGCTATACCGCCGAAGAGGCGGTGCGTACGTGCAGGCTCGCCCGTGAACTGCTGGACGATCACAGGCTCGTGAAGCTGGAGGTCATAGGCGACAAGGGCAGCCTGTTTCCCGACATGATCGAGACGATCAAGGCCGCCGAGATCCTTGTGGCCGAGGGGTTCGAGGTCATGGTCTATACGACGGATGATCCGGTGGCCGCAAAGCGCCTCGAGGCGCTCGGTTGTGTCGCGGTCATGCCGCTCGCAGCGCCCATAGGCTCGGGGCTCGGCATACGCAACCCTTTCAATATTCGCCTCATCGTGGAAAACGCCCGCGTGCCTATCTTGGTCGATGCAGGCGTAGGCACCGCGTCCGACGCGGCGGTGGCCATGGAGCTTGGCTGTGATGGAGTACTCATGAACACCGCCATCGCCGCCGCGCGCGACCCGGTAATGATGGCGCAAGCCATGCGCAAAGGCGTCGAGGCGGGCCGCGAGGCCTATCGCGCCGGGCGCATGCCGAGAAAGACAGCGGCCGATCCTTCGTCGCCGCTCGCGGGCCTTGTGACATGAACCTGGCGGGCCGCCGGGAGGTTCGCAGCTTCACGCGTCGCGAACGACCCCTGGGTCAGGCGGCGCTTGCCACCCATGAGCGCCTGGGGGAACGGCTTTCGCTTCCGGAGGCGCAGTGGGCGCACCTCGGCGAAGGGCCGCGCGATGTGGTATTGGATATCGGCTTCGGAGATGGCGAGTCTTTACTCACCATGGCCGCGGGGGATCCGGGGCGGGACTATGTGGGTATTGAGGTCTACCGGACCGGGATCATCAAGGTCATGCGGGGGGTCGAGGCGCAGGGGCTTGCGAATGTGCGGCTGATCGAGGCCGATGTGCACGAGTTCTTGGGCAAGATAGGCGACAGATGCATCGCGGCTATCCAGGTCTTCTTCCCGGACCCCTGGCCGAAGACTCGCCATCATAAACGCAGACTCGTGCAGGAGCGGTTTTTGAAGGAGGTGGTGCGCGTCCTGCGCACCGGCGGCCTGTTTCATATGGCAACGGACTGGGCGCCCTATGCGGAAGCCGCCCTCGATGCGGTGCGCGCATTCCCATCGCTGGCGCCGGAAGACGAGGAGCGCGGTGCCCGGCCGTGCACACGCTTCGAGCGCCGGGGCTTAAGGCTGGGCCACGAGGTGCGGGACCTGCGCTTCCGTAAGACCCCGTGAACGGCGGGGGGTGGCCCCTTAACCACCGGACATCTCGTCCAGAATGGTGACGTAATCGAGACGGATCCTGTGGTGCGCCCCGCGACTATCCCGGAAGTGAAGATACTCGGCGCCCCGGCTCGTTTCCAGATCCAGGACGCGCACCTGGTCCTGGATGTACCGGGCACCATCACGCCACGCCACAGTAAGGGCGGTTCCGGTGATGGCCGCGCGCTCGAAACGGTCCTGGAGGGCGCAGGCTATGGGTCGGTAGGCGTCGTCCACCCAGGGAGCTTAGATATCGAGATTGGAGACCTGTAGGGCATTTCGTTCGATGAAATCGCGACGCGGCTCGACCTGGTCGCCCATGAGTGTCGTGAAGATCAGGTCGGCGGCCACCCCGTCTTCGACATTGACCTTGAGAAGCCTGCGGACCGTAGGATCCATGGTGGTCTCCCAGAGCTGGTCGGGATTCATTTCCCCGAGACCCTTGTAACGCTGGATCCCATGGCCGCGCCGGGCCTCGGCAAGCAGCCACTCATAGGCCTGCTCAAAGCTCGTGACGGGCTGCGAGCGGCCCTGGCGCTCGACAAGTCCACCTTCCTTAATGAGGCCGGCGAGCTTCTCTCCTAAGACGCGCAGGCCTCTGTATTCGGCGGTTTGCACGAAAGCGCCGTCGAAGTGCGAGGTACGCACACCCCCATGCTCGGTCTTTACGAGCAGGATTTCGTGGCTGTCGAGTTGCGGGTTGTGGACGGAACTCACCTCATAACGGATGGTGGCTTCGCGCAAACCGGCTAGACGCTCCGATAAGGCACGGGCAAAGGCAAGAGCTTGCCCCGCATCCTTTAGGGTCTCGGCGGTCAGCGCCGGCATATACATGAGTTCTTTCAGCGCCGCCTTGTCATAGCGACGCGCGAGCCTACGCAAATGGAGGTCGCCTTTGATATAGGCGTTGAATATCTCGGCCAAGGCGCCGCCCACTAGAGCCTGCGTTCCCACGCCACAAAGGAGGCTCGCGCCATCCAAGGCGTTCTCGGCGAGGTAGGCGGTGAGTTCCGCATCATCCTTGACATAGCGCTCGACCTTGCCGTGTTTGACCTTATACAGAGGGGGTTGCGCAATATAGATATGGCCACGGGCCAGCAATTCGGGCATTTGACGATAGAAGAACGTCAGTAAGAGCGTGCGGATATGGGACCCATCCACGTCGGCGTCGGTCATGATGATGATGCGGTGGTAGCGCAGCTTGTCGGCGTTGAAATCCTCGCGGCCTATACCGGTCCCCAGGGCGGTGATGAGGGTGCCGACCTCCGCGGAGGAGAGCATTTTGTCGAAACGGGCGCGCTCCACGTTCAGGATCTTACCCTTCAATGGCAGGATGGCCTGGAAACGGCGGTCGCGCGCCTGTTTGGCCGACCCACCGGCGGAATCTCCCTCCACGAGGTACAGCTCACACAAGGCCGGGTCGCGCTCCTGGCAGTCGGCAAGTTTCCCAGGCAAGCCCGCGATATCGAGCGCACCCTTGCGACGCGTCATTTCACGCGCTTTGCGCGCCGCCTCGCGGGCCCGGGCCGCCTCGACCACTTTGTCGGCTATGGCGCGGGCAACGGCGGGGTTCTCCTGTAGGTAACAGCCCAAGGAGTCGTTGACGATGGACTCAACCGCCGCTTTAACCTCCGAGGAGACCAATTTGTCCTTGGTCTGAGACGAAAACTTGGGGTCGGCGACCTTGACGGAAAGGACCGCCGTGAGCCCTTCGCGCGCATCATCCCCTATAACACTAACCTTGGCGCGCTTGGCAAGACCGGATTCCTCGATGTAGTGATTCAAGGTCCGTGTGAGTCCCGCGCGAAAGCCCGCTAAATGCGTGCCGCCATCCCTTTGGGGGATGTTATTCGTGTAACAAAAAACGTTTTCTTGGTAGGAGTCGTTCCATTGGAGTGCGAGATCCACATAGACCCGATCACGCTCGGCTTGGAAACCGATAACCTGAGGATGGAGAGGGTCCTTATTACGGTTCAAGTCGACTACGAAGGCGGCTATACCACCTTGGTATTCGAACACATCCTCTTTATTGGTGCGTTCGTCGAAGAGAATGATGCGCGCCCCGGAATTCAGAAAGGACAACTCGCGCAGGCGTTTGGCGAGCAGGTCGTAATGCATAGTGCAATCCGAGAAGATTTTCGGATTGGGCTTGAAACGAACAATAGTGCCAGTGCGCTCCGCGGGCCCGAGGACGGCAAGCGGGGCTGTGGGCTCGCCCATCTGGTAGCGCTGGGTATGTTTGAGGCCGTCACGGTAGATGGTGAGGTCCAGGAATTCGGAGAGGGCGTTCACGACGGAGATGCCTACGCCGTGTAGGCCACCGGAAACTTTATAGGAGTTTTGGTCGAACTTACCGCCCGCATGCAGGACGGTCATAATGACTTCCGCGGCCGATCGGCCTTCGGAGGCGATAACACCTGTGGGTATACCGCGGCCGTTATCCTCGACGCTTACCGATTCATCGGTGTGGATGGTGACGCGCACCTCGGAGCAATAACCGGCAAGGACTTCATCGATGGCGTTGTCGACGGCTTCGAAGACCATGTGATGAAGGCCCGTTCCGTCCTCGGTATCGCCAATGTACATTCCGGGACGTTTGCGGACAGCGTCCAGACCTTTGAGTACCTGGATGCTGTCCTGGTCATAAGAGGGACGGGTTTCCATGCGCACGGACTCCTACTGAATCGGTCGATCTTAACACAAGCTCGGATTTAAGGCCCGCGCAGACATCCATGTTCCACGTGGAACACTGTGGCAGGGGAGGGGAAGGACGCCTGGTCGATAGCCGTGACGAACGTTTGCAGACCGATATCCGTCAGGGTGCCAAAAAATGATGCCCGTCGCTCGGCATCAAGTTCTGCCGCCAAGTCATCGAGTAAAAGCACCGGATGCTTTCCGGCTGCTACAACCACCATAACCACCGCAAGCCGCCACGCGCTCATGAGAATCTTTTGCTGGCCGTGCGAGGCGACCTCTTGGATAGGCCGGCCATTAAGCTTAAAACCCACATCGGCTCGGTGCGGCCCGGCTAGCGTGTAGCCGAGACGCTCATCCGTTTCCCGATTAACCTCCAGGGCGGCCGCCAGACTATCGCCTTGCCAACCGGGACGCAGAACAAGCTGGGCTTCTCCCCCGAGGCGCTGTCGCTCCACCAACTCCGCGAAGGGCGCTTCCAAAGCCTGCGCCGCCCTCTGCCACATATCTGCCAGGACTGCACTCAATTGAACCAGCCCGGGATCAAAGGCGCGATAGTTCCGGTCACGCATCCGAAGTGCCGCATTGCGCTGGCGAAGCAGGCGTTGGTAACGACGCCAAGTGTCGAGGAAAAAAGGTTCCACGTGGAACATCAACCAATACACGACTTCCCGACGGGCGTTCGCCTCTTGCAACATCGCGTAATGGGATTCAGGGCTGAATATCATCAGGGGCAGTCTTTCGTAGACCTCGGCCGCCGATTTCACCGCCGAGTCATCGAGCACCCAGATCTTCTCTGATGTGCCGCGCTCGTAACGCAGTTTCCCGGCCGCCAATCCTTCTCCAAAACTGAGCCTTGCGCTCAGTCTCTCTCTACCATGAGCTATCGCCGCCCTCACGCTTCCTGACCGCAAGGTCTTGCCCGTGCCGGCCAGACTTATCCCCTCAAGCAAACTCGTCTTGCCCGCCCCATTCGCGCCCACGATCAGATTCATCCCTGGCGAGGGGCTCCACTCTATACTTTGCAAGCAGCGGACATCTTTGAAATCCAGGGCCGTAATGTCCATGTCGCGACCCCTCGGCTGACGCCTCTAAGCTTACAAACGCACCGGCATCACCACGTACACCTGCTCCTCATTCCCTACCTTCCCTTTAATTCGCACACCACCATCGCTATTATTCCAGCCAAACAGCACCTCATCTCCCTCCAAGGCCCCTATGGCTTCGACCAAATACGTCACGTTAAAGCCCGTCTCCCATTCCGGTACGGTCGTCCCAATCTCTAATTCCTCCCACGCCTCATCCCGATCGGTATTCGTAGCGCTCGCCGCGAGCACCGTTCCCTGAAAGCGCAATCTCATTCCCCGAAACTTTTCTGTGGACACAACCCCTACGCGCCCCAACATCTCGAGAACACTTGCGCGGGGTAAGCTCAACTCCTCCTTCACGCTCTGCGGAATAACGCGATGGTAATCCGGGAAGCGACCATCCACGAGTTTCGTTACAAACACCAGACCGTCCTGAACGACGCGCAGATGGTTCGTCGATATACTTAATTCCACTGCCGCGCTCTCATTCCCGAGGAAACGCACCATCTCTCCGACCGCCTTGCGCGGAATGATGACCTGTCGCTCGGAACCAACCTCCGCTGTCAGTTCCGCCGCACACAAGGCCAACCTATGACCATCCGCCGCTACCGCCCGTAAAGACTTCCCACTAAACTCCAGCATCACCCCGTTCAAGTAGTAGCGAACATCCTGCTGCGCCATACAAAACTGCGTTTTTTCGATGATGCGCTTCAAATCCACGCGCGGGACATCAAAACGCACGTCCCACTGCACATCCATCAGGTTTGGATAATCCTCCACCGGTAAGGTCGCCAGTTGGAAACGACTCTTACCCATGGCGACGCGAAACCGTGTTCCATCCATTTCACAGCGCAAAACGCTTCCACCCGGCAAAGTCCGCACAATGTCCAGGAACTTCCGCCCAGGTACGGTCACGGCCCCCGCCTCCTGCACCTCGGCTACACACCTTGCCACTACCTCAATCTCAAGGTCGGTCCCCGTCAAGGTCAGTTCTCCATCACCGGCCTTCATCAGGATGTGAGTCAATATCGGTTTCGTCTGACGTCGTTCGACGACACTGCCCACGACATTCAGAACCTTCAGTAGTTCGTCTCGCCCGATCGTCAGCCGCATATTATCCCTTTATCCCCGCCTTTAGCTTTTACTAGATTTTAAATATCTTTACTTAGTAGTAGTTATTATTACGTTGCCCTAAGCTGTGAATAAACCCCTCGAAACCCTCTGTTTCCGGCCTCCCCGAGCTCGGATAAACCCGGTATAACCACGCTCGGCTGTTGTGGGTAAGCTTGTGGATAGATGTGCATAAAAAACGCGATCCTCCAAAAGGTCGGTTTTATTCTTTTTTATCCACACTCTATGTCGTTAATATCCTCGTCAGATTCGCGTAGTCTTCCTTTATACGCGGATCCTCCTCGACGAGCTCACTGACTTTGCGGCAGGCATGGATAACGGTGGAGTGATCGCGTCCTCCAAATTCCTTCCCAATCTCAGGAAGACTATGGTGCGTAAGTTCTTTGGCAAGCGCCATGGCGATCTGTCGAGGACGGGTGATTTGCCGGGAACGGCTCTTAGCGCTTAAGTCGGAAACGCGAATCTTAAAGTATTCCGCTACGATCTTCTGGATGTTCGTGATCGTCACTAGACGTTCCTGGAAGGCCAACAGATCCTTTAAACTCTCCGCCGCCAGGGCTAGGTCGATAGGGCGCCCGGTGAAATTCGCGCTTGCCATAACTCTTCGGAGCGCTCCCTCAAGCTCACGCACGTTCGAGCGCACTCGTTTGGCGATAAAGAAAGCTACCTCGTCTCGCAAAGGCAGACCTTCTTGTTGTGCCTTCTTGATCAAGATCGCGACCCGGGTCTCTAATTCCGGTGGTTCTATGGACACTGTCAAGCCCGAACCGAATCGCGAAACCAAACGTTCCTCGACGCCCACAAACTCCTTCGGGAAGCGATCGGCAGTGATGATGACCTGTTTTTGTCCTTCAAGAAGGGCATTGAAGGTGTGAAAAAATTCCTCCTGCGAACGCTCTTTCCCCGCAAAAAACTGGATATCGTCGATCAATAGGGCGTCCAAAGATCGGTAATACTTCTTAAAGTCATTGATGGCGTTATGCTGAAGGGCTTTCACCATATCAGCGACGAAGCGTTCGGAGTGCACATACGACACCCGGGCCTCGCGCTTATGGGTCATCAGGAGATTCCCAGCGGCTTGCATTAAGTGAGTCTTTCCTAACCCCACACCACCATATATGAAAAGAGGGTTATAAGCGCCGCCGGGATTTTCCCCGACCTGTCTCGCAGCCGCTCGCGCGAGTTGGTTGGATTTCCCTTCGATGTGCGTCTCAAACGTGAAATCCGGGTTCAAGCGCGAACTATGGGGCGCCTCGCGCCTGGTCGCAGCACTCGTCATTTTGGGTACTGTCGGGTTCTTGGCGGATGTACTCCCGACTTGCACGATGACGCTGATGGCGCCCGTGCCACCGCGGTACTGGGCAACCAATTCCGCGATACGTTCCGCGAAGCGGTCCTTCACCCATTCCGTCACGAAACGATTCGGTGCAAGCAGCCTTAAACAATCCTTCTCCCATTCGGCCTGCAGCGGTCGAATCCAGGTGTTGAACTGTTGTGCGGAAAGCTCCTCTTCGAGCCGGTCTAGACACTTCTTCCAAATGCTCGGCTGACTCACGGCGCTAAGACCCGATGGGAGGGGTAGGGCGGATAGTCTAGGGCGACCCCAAGTTATCCACAAGCGCCGAATACCGTGACCACACCTTCACTCGCCGTTGACAAACCGGCGTGGACCTCGTAGTGTTCCGCCCTTTTGAGACTCACCGACATTAAGGGCTTGCCATGAAAAGAACATTTCAGCCTAGCGTTTTAAAGCGTAAGCGCACCCACGGTTTTCGTGCGCGCATGAGTACGCCTGGCGGCCGGGCGGTCATTAACGCGCGGCGCGCCAAAGGGCGTGCTCGCCTCAGCGCCTAAAGAGCGGTGACTCGGGGCGCCGAAAGCTTTCCACGGCACGCGAGGCTCAAAGACCCCAAGCGTTACCAGGAGGTTTTTAGGACCGGCAAGAAGGCGCGGCACCCGCTTCTCGGGATTATTGCTCACCCAAGCGGCCTGGATTATGCGCGCCTGGGTCTTGCGGTATCGCGTAAGGTCTCCCGTAAGGCTGTCGTTCGTAATCGCATCAAGCGGAGAGTCCGGGAATACTTTCGCCGCGAGCGCGAAGGCCTCTGTGCCCTGGATTTCGTCGTGATCGCTTACCCGGATGCCGCGGGTGCCGACTCGAAGGCGTTTACTGAGGCCCTAGCCACCCTTTCGCACAAGATATGCCGAATATGCGCAAAGCCCTGATGCTCCTGATTCGTGGCTATCGCTATTTTCTAAGCCCCTGGCTTGGTTCCCGTTGCCGTTATTATCCGAGCTGTTCCGCCTACGCGCTTGAGGCGATCGAGCGCCACGGTGCGCTGCGCGGCGTTTGGCTTGCGGTAAGACGCGTAAGCCGCTGCCACCCTTGGCACGCCGGCGGGCATGACCCTGTTCCTCGCTGAGGTAGTCTGAAATCCCGACCATGAACAACTATCGTCCAGTGCTGTACGTCCTGCTCGCCGTCATTCTCTTTACCATCTGGACGGATTGGCAACATTGGCGTCCCCCGGTTTCGGGACCCGCCCCTGCAGCCAGCGCCCTACCGGCCGCGCCGGGCATCAGTGCCCCGAGTGCGCCTACGGCCGCCACAGCCGCGCCCACCGTCGCGCAGCCGCTTGTCACACAGGCCGTGGCGCCCTCGGTGGTCGTGAAGACCGCGGTCCTCACCGCGACCCTAAGCGCCCAGGGGGCCGATATCACGGACCTCCTCTTGCGACGCTATTCCGCGGACAAGAGCCACGGCAAACGACCCTATGCCTTATTGAAGCCCTCGGGCCATAGCCTCTTCTCGAACGAGAACGGCTTGCTCGGGCGGGTGAATCTGCCCAACCACACGAGCGTTTATCAGACTCGTGGGGGCGACTACAGCGTCCCGGTCCACGGTAAACCGCTCGCCGTTCATTTCCGTTGGCATAACGGTGCCATAAGTGTCGTGAAGACCTACACCTTCACGGCCGACGGCTATACGGTACCCGTTCAATACGCGGTCCATAATGCCGGACCCAAACCGATCACGGTCTACCTGTACAACCAATTTCTGCACAGTCCGCCCCCGAAGACACATCTCTTCCATTCGGCGCCCATCTATATCGGTGCGGCTTATTACACGCCGCAGGCCAAATACCAGAAGGCCCCGTTTCCGCAGATGCTGAAACACCCCCTCCATGTGGCCGCAACCGGCGGCTGGGTGGCGGTCTCGCAACATTATTTTCTTGGCGCGGCGATACCGGGCGCCAAGTCGCCTGCCATCTTTTACAGCTCCGTGTTGGCCGGCCCCCGCTATGTGGTTGGTTACAAGACGGCCCGGCCCCTGGTGATCGCCCCCGGCCAAACGGGAGTGCTCACGACCCGGCTCTTTTTGGGACCCAAGACCCCTTCGATCCTGAAGGCGGTCGCCCCCGGCCTCAACCTGACGGTCGACTACGGCTGGCTTACGGTCCTTTCGCAGCCCCTCTATTGGGTGCTTGCGCACATCGAAGCTGTGGTCGGTAATTGGGGCATCTCCATTATCTTGCTCACGGTCCTGATCAAGGTGATTTTCTTCCCGCTTTCGGCGGCGAGCTTCAAATCCATGGCGAAGATGCGCAAACTGCAACCGCGCATGGCGGCCTTAAAGGAGCGCCACGGGGCCGATAAGGCCGCGCTGCAACAGGCCATGATGGAGATGTACAAGACCGAGAAAATGAATCCGCTCGGCGGCTGTCTCCCGATGATCGTCCAGATCCCGGTCTTCATAGCCTTGTATTGGGTGCTGCTCGATAGCGTGGCTTTGCGCGACGCGCCCTTCCTCCTATGGATCCATAACCTGGCCGCCCCCGACCCCTATTTCGTGCTGCCCATCCTCATGGGCTTATCAATGCTGGCCCAGCAGATGCTGAACCCAGCCATGATGGACCCGACTCAGCGCAAGGTCATGATGGTGATGCCCGTGATCTTCACGGGCTTCTTCCTCTTCTTTCCGGCGGGCCTCGTCCTGTACTGGGTCACAAACAACGTCCTTTCCATCCTCCAGCAGCAATGGGTCATGGCACGCGTGGATAAGGCCTGAGGGGATGTGAGCGCGGCCGAGACGATTTGTGCTATCGCCACACCCCCCGGTATGGGGGGTATAGGGGTAGTGCGAATCTCCGGCCCGCTGGTCCCAAGGCTCGCCCAGGCAGTATTGCGCTGCGCTCCGGCCCCACGGGTCGCGACCCTGTCGACCTTTCGGGATGAACAGGGGCGGGCGCTCGACCAGGGAATTGCACTATTCTTCCCCGCCCCGGGCTCGTTCACGGGGGAGGATGTCCTGGAACTCCAGGGACACGGCAGCCCCGTCGTCCTCGATCGCCTCATTAAGACCCTCGTTGCCCTGGGTGCGCGTCTGGCGCGTCCAGGCGAGTTCACCGAACGCGCCTTCTTGAATGGCAAGATGGACCTCGTGCAGGCCGAGGCGGTCGCCGATCTCATAGAAAGCGCGCATGAGGGCGCGGCGCGCGCCGCCATGAATACCCTGCGCGGGGCCTTCTCTGAGATGCTGCGGGCGCTGGAGGAGCGGCTCGTGGGGTTGCGCATCCACGTCGAAGCGGCCCTCGATTTTCCCGACGAGGCCCTCGATATCGCCGATGACGGCGCCCTCACCGCCGGCCTCGAAGACCTAAGCCGGAACCTAGCCGAGGCCATGCGCCGTGGGCGAGAAGGGCGCATCCTCCAGGAGGGCGCGCGCGTCGCCATCGCCGGCGCCCCGAACGCCGGCAAGTCCACCCTCCTGAACGTCCTCGTCGGCCACGACGCGGCTATCGTGAGCCCTTTTCCCGGCACCACCCGTGATCTCGTGCGCGAACGTGTCGTGCTGGAAGGGCTGGCCCTAGACCTTATCGATAGCGCCGGCCTGCGCCCCACGGACGATCCTGTGGAACGCGAGGGAATACGCCGCGCCGAAGCGGCGCTCGCTGAGGCGGATTGCGTACTCTGGCTGATCGACGACACGGCCCCCGGCCCCGCGCCAGCGCAAACCCCGCCGCCGGGGGCCATCACCGTCTTTACCAAGATCGACCAGACCCAACGGCCGTCGGGGGCGTGCGCCGAGGGCTTCGCGGTTTGCGCGCCAAGCGGCGCGGGCATCGCCGAACTGCGACAGGGTCTCCGCGCCCGACTTCTGGGTGGCGAGGCCGATGTCGGCGGGGAAGGCGTGTTCACTGCCCGTCGCCGGCACGTGGTGGCGCTGGAGAGAGCGGAACAAGCGCTCGCCCGCGCCTTGGATCACAAGCGGGTGGGCAGCGCCGAACTCGTGGCCGAGGAGTTGCGTCTCGCGCACGAGGCCCTCGGTGAAGTGACCGGACGCATGACCAGCGACGAGCTACTCGGCCGCATCTTTTCCGACTTTTGTATCGGCAAGTGACACGGTCACCCGCCCAAGCAGGCGGGCTTCTTTTCCCCTCGCGCCCTGCGGGGCCGCAAAGCGGCGCACATCCCTCGACCGCGTCCCAAGTCGGCCGCGTATCCCGTATACTTCCCGAACGCCCAGACCCAGACCTACGTTCCCCGGAGACGCCGTGGCGCCCACCCATGAAACAAAAGGTCGCCGCGCCATAGCCGGCCCGCTCGCGCTTTTCCTGGCGGCCGCAGTCGCGCTCATAGGCGCAAACTCCTCTTATGGGCCCTCATTTCGCGCCTTCTGGCACGCCACCCATGACATCGGGGACGTAAGATTCACGATCCAGGACATCGTCGACCAGGGCCTTATGACGGTGTTTTTTCTGGTCGTGGGCTTGGCGCTCAAACGCGAGATCCTGCACGGCGCCCTGCGTCATCCGCGGACCATGGTCCTGCCGCTCGCGGCGGCCTTCGGCGGCATGGTCCTGCCCGCCCTCATTTACCACGCCTTCAATCCCGATGGACCGACCGTGGCCGGTTGGGGTGTTCCCATGAGCACCGACATCGCCTTTGCGGTCGGCGCCTTGACCCTGCTCGGGCGGCGCGTGCCGCGCAACCTCCTCATCTTTCTGCTCGCCTTGGCCATAGTCGACGATCTGGGCGCGATCCTGGTCATCGCGATTTACTACACGAGCCATTTTCGGGCCACCGCCTTGCTCGGGGCCCTTTTGGTGACGGTGGCCCTCATCGTCTTAAACCGCCGCGCGGTGCGCGGTTTCGGCGCCTACGCGCTGCTCGGCGCGGCCTTGTGGCTGGCCCTGTGGCGCGCCGGGATCGATCCGCCGCTGGCCGGCGTCGTGCTCGCCGCCGCGCTCCCGGCAAGCGACCCCGACCCGGCCGTCGGGGTGCGGCCGCAGGTTGCGAGCGAGCGCCTTGAACGACGGCTATCGCCCTGGGTCAACTTCGGGATCCTGCCGCTTTTCGCGCTCGCCAACGCGGGCCTGGCCTTCCGTCTCGCCGATTTCACGCGCGCGCAGCCGGTCTTGCTGGGTGTGTTGCTGGGCCTGCTTCTTGGTAAGTTCGGTGGTGTCGGGGCCGTATCGTGGCTTGCCGTGCGGCTGCGGTGGGCCCATCTCCCGACCGGCGTCACCCTGCGCCACGTGCTGGGCGCCGCTTGGCTGAGCGGCATCGGATTCACCATGGCGCTCTTCGTTAATACCCTAGCCTTCGCCCCCGGCCCCGACCGCGCCGCAGGCAAGCTCGCGGTTCTGATCGCGTCCCCGCTCGCCGCGGCCCTCGGGATCGCCTGGCTCTGGTGGTCTCCCCCTCAGCCCTCACCGGCCTCCGGCGAGGCCGCCTCCGCGGCCTGAAACGGTTCACCTGACGCCTGAGATCAGGAAGCGCCGCGATCTGGCCGCCGTAGCGCACCTCCAGGTAGCACTGGGTAATCCGCGCGATCTCCGCGCCCAAATCGGGTCTGGCGCGCGCGGCCCGAGCGCTATAGGCCGCCGGACCTTCCGCAGATCGGCGCGCTATGCCGATCCGTGCCATGCGCCGGCAATAGCGGTCGTAGGCCACGCGTCCTGCGTCCCGCGCTAGCCGTACGCGCCCCCCGAGGGTCTTTACGAGCGACAGCGCCGCGAACGCGAGCGCGATGGTCACGAGCCCTAGGGCAAGCGGGCCCGCGTCCCGCCAGCCCAGACGCCTCAAAAGCTCGGCTTGTCGGCGGCTGCTGTAGTCCACGACCCAGTTGTCCCATTCGGTGGTGGCCGCGTCCTGTAAGAGGCGGACCCGGTGACGCAGGGCGCTCCACCATGGCCGCGCGGTGGTGAAGCGCGTGCCGCCATGCTCCAAGAATCGCCGGAATGTGGGCCACCGCTCTTGCAGTGCGCCTGGTGCTACCACCGCGGTTGGATCCACGCGCAGCCAGCGATGGCCGCTCCAGATCTCATCCCACGAGTGGGCATCGTAGTTGCGCACGATGACGTCACCACCATCGGGATTGAATTCTCCGCCATAGAAGCCCACGACGACGCGGGTCGGCACCCCTGCGGCCCGCATTAAGGTCGCGAAGGCGGCCGCGTAATCTTCGCAATAGCCGGCCCGCACTCGGAACAGGAAGCGCGATATGGGATGTCGTCCCATGGTCGGGGGATTCAGGGTGTACACGAAGTGGTGCCGCACAAAATACCCCAACACCCGCTGCGCCAGCGCCTGCGGCGTTTGTGCGCCTCGGCCTAGGCGCGCGGCAAGCACCCGGATACGGGGGCTCAGGTCGGAGGGTAGGGCCAGGTCTTGGCGGCGCCCGTCGGGTGTAAGCCTCCCATAGCGCCGGCTTGCGCTCGAGAGCCGGTAGCGGACCAAATGCCGGATCGTGTGGCGCGCGCGCAGCACGCCGCCTGGTTCCAGTCGTGTCCGAGCCGGGGCGGCGATCGGCCAGTCCAGGGCGGGCAGGACCCGATTCTCCGTCGGGTTCAAAAGCACCGTGTAGGGAGCGTAGGGGCGCCCCTTGGTGGTTCCAGGGGCATCTGGTGGGCCCGGGCGCCACACCCGGCCGTTGGTGGCGGTCAGTACGTAGGCGCGAAAATAGCGCAGGTCGCGACGCGGTCGTGGTCCATGAAAAATCACGCGCATCGCGACTGCGCGTGACGAGAGCAGCGCGCTCAAGGAGCCGGGCCGCAGGTCGGGCGTGAGCCCCGTTTGTCCGACTGGCCGCGGGGCGCTTCGCCAAAGCCCGCCCGCGATCCGCGGAAATACGACATAAGCGAGCGCTGCGAGCGGGATCGCCTGCAGCATGACGATGGTGCTCTGACGGAGGCGCTGGCGGAAGGAGAGCCCATGGGGTTGCGCGATCATGGAGAGCGCCACGAAAGAGACGATCAGGAAGGCGAGCGCAAATGCCCCCATGGCCATGGACGGGCGGAACAAGAGGTCGCCGAGCAAGGCCACGTAAGTCAAAAGCACCAGCACCACGGCATCACGCGGCGTTTCCGCTTCCAGGCACTTCAGGCCGAGCAGCATGACGAGGAAGCTTAAGCCCGGATGCTCTCCCACCAGGGTGTGAAAGCGTCCATAGACGAGCAAACCCACCGCCAGCACCAACACCCAGAGCAGCAGTCGTGGCGGCCGCGCAGCCCAACGACCCTCGGCGTAGCGCCACACTGTGAAGATCGCGCTGATCGCTACCGTCCACCAGGGCAGGTGGGTGAGGAGCGGGACGCAGGCCGCTGCCATAAGTCCCGCGATCAGGGGTGGCGGCAGGAACCGCGGAATGGCAGCGGCCTTACTCGCCATGCAAGGCCAAGGTCTTCAGGCAGCGCTCAAGGTGGGTAGCGCCGCCGCCGGCGGGGACCCTGTCCTCGCCCAGGGACAGCCCATAACGGTAACCGCTTTTTTCGGCATCGAGCGCTTGCCGGCAGAGCCGCCGGAGTTCTTCTTCCATCCTCCCCGCGGGATCCGCCGCCAACCAGATCTCCCGGTCCGCAAGCCCGGTGAAGCGCTTCACCAGCAAACCCTTGCCCGCCGCCACCGCCTTCCAGTGGATGTGTCGGGGGTTCTCTCCGGCGCGGAAAGCGACCAGCCCCGCGAAATCCCCACCGCCCTCGGACCCCACCCCGGCGGCTTCATTATCCGATGCGCTGTTCGCGCGTCCGGGGGGCAAGGCGGCATAGGGGAGGGGGTTGGGGTAGGCGATCGCCGGATCCGTAAGCGCTATGCGGCGGGAAAAGGCCCGTAGCAGACCGAAGGGGTAGCGGCTGCTGATGCGTATCGCTGGCGCCGGGACCGACCCGCGGCGCACGGTGGCCCACGGGATTTCGACCGTACGTTGTTCGCGGGGCGCCAGATCCACGGTGATCGACGGCCCCTTGAGGGCCGACACAGTGACGCCAAACCGCCCGGTGTCCGTCGGGTTCGCCAGGATCACCCGGAATCCTACGAAGGCGCCTGCGAATCCCGGGCGCGACAGGCCCTCATGGATGACGAGCCCAAGCAGGTTGCGCTGGCCTATCGCCGATGACAGGGTGGCAAAGGCCGCCAACAGAAAGGTGACGGCGTAGGCTAGGCCATTGCCGTAATTCACGGCAGCGAGTAACAAGACGAAGACGATCGCGCCAAACCAGAGGCCTTCGCGCGTCGGGAGGAGATAGATGGAGCGCCGCCCGAGCGTTTGGGCCGGGCGGCTCATGGGACCGCCACGACCTCGAGCAGGCGCTGCACCTCGCGCTCCGGGTCGCCGATCGGGAGCCTGTGGGCGAGGACTGCCACCGCCACCGCCTGGACGTCCTCAGGCAGGGCGTAGTCACGGTCCTGAAGCAAAGCATAGGCGCGCGCGGCGTCGCGGAGTGCAAGACCCGCCCTGGGCGAAAAACCACCACCCCAATCCGGGCGTGCGCGGCTTGCCGCGAGCAGGTCCTGGACGTAATCCACCAAGGCCCCCGAGCAGCGCGTCTCGCGGGCCTTGGTGCGCAAGGCCAGCAGCTCCGGTGGCGCCAGCAACGCGGGCTGTTCGCGCGCCATCGCCTGGCGATCGTCGCCGGTCAGGATCTCGCGTTCCGCGGCGCGATCGGGATAGCCGATCGTCAAACGCATCAGGAAGCGATCCAGCTGCGACTCCGGTAACGGAAAGGTGCCGATCTGATGGTGCGGATTCTGGGTGGCCACCACGAAGAAGGGTTGTGGTAGGTGATGGCGCGTGCCGTCCACCGTGACCTGGCCCTCGGCCAAGGCCTCGAGCAGCGCGCTCTGGGTCTTGGGGGTGGCACGGTTGATCTCGTCGGCCAGGAGTAACTGGGTGAAGATCGGGCCCCTGTGGAAGTGGAAGCTGCGCGTCTCGGCATCGAATATCGAGACCCCGACCACGTCGGCCGGCAAAAGGTCGGCGGTGAACTGCACGCGCTTGAACTCGAGCCCGAGCACGGACGTAAGGCCGTAGGCAAGCGTGGTCTTACCGACCCCCGGGACATCCTCTAGCAGCAGATGACCGCCCGCCAGTGCGCAGCACAGGGCGAGCCTTACGGTCTCGGCCTTGCCGACTAGGATCCTCTCGAGCGCGGCCAGGACAGGCGCGATCAGCGCATGGTGGGATATCGGGGCGTCCACACCTCCAGTATAGGGCGCCTGCGGGCGCTTGCCTATCTCCCGCGCCGCTGCCGACTAGCCGCGACGATGGCAAGGCAAACGAACTCGTCCGTAACGCACCTGTCGCCAAATTGACCTATACTGATCTGATCGCTCAGCGCGCATACGGTGGCACCGGGATGTGCAGGGCGCGGGTCTATTATGGGTATGGGCACGATATGGCGGCAAAACGAAGAACCGGAAAGCGGACTACGGGCCGAGGATTCACGCTTGTCGAGGTGATGGTCGTCATCGCCATTCTCGCTATCATCGCCGCGATCGCGATCCCCATTTATTCGCACTACATAAAGGACGCCAAGATCGGGCGCGCCGAGAGCAACCTAGTGCTGCTTTCCACCCTCATGGAGCGTTATTACCAGAACAACAATGCCTACCCGGCGAGCAACCCGAGCCTCATACCGAACGCGATACCGGGCTGGAATCCCGGCAACAACCCCAACCCGCTGTTCACCTACGCGATCCAGAACCCGGACCAGGGCGCGTGCAATGTCGCGACGCCCGCGGGCCCGAGCTACGAGTTGACCGCCAAGCCGACGCCGGCCTCGGGATTGCCGACCAGCGAAACCTTCTTTCTCGACAGCTTGAACGACCGCTGCGAACAGCTCCCGAACGGGACTCTGGTCATCGGGTGGTGATATGGCAAACCGCAGAGACCTAAGCCGCGCGCTCGCCGGGACCCGCGCCTTTCGCGGGCTGACGCTGGTCGAGCTCGTAGTGACGCTGGCGATCATCGCGATCCTGGTGGGGGCGGGTTTTCTCGGGCTCCTGACCTGGCTTGGAACGGACAACGTCAACGTCGCCCAAGCTCGTATGCGCACCGCCTTGCAGGTCGCCATGGCCAGCGCTTTGACGAGTCCGCCATCGTCCGCGACCCCCTATCACAATTGGTCGCTGCAGCTGGTAACCCAAGGGGGGAAGCAATACCTCTACGTTTGTACAGGCAGTCACGGGGGGTGTGCCGGCAATACGAACCCCGCGATGGGCCCAGTGCAGGTGCGCGTGAGCGGGATAGCGGCGCAGGTCCACATGACCATCAACCAGTCACCCCTAACCTGCCTTGCCTTTAGCGCGCTTGGCCAACCCTTGCTCGCTGCCACGAACCCGCCTGGCGCCTCGGCTGGGGCTTGCTACTGGCCAGCCCCGGTGAATGGCCAATGGACCTTCGGGGCGAACGTCACAGGAGGCGCCGCGGCGAGCGACAGCTATGTCTTCTAAAGGCTTCACCTTGATCGAGGTTCTGGCCTCGCTTGTAATCTTTCTTCTGATCGCAGTCGGCGTGGGGCTCGGACTCCACCACGCGGTCAACAACAACATCTTCGACAGTCAGCGTCAGGATGTGTTGGCGGCGACTCAGGCGCGCCTCGATGCCCAGGCCCCCAATCAGATTTGCTTGGGCCCGAGCACTATACCGGGTACCACGGCCTCCGGTGTCGCTTTCACGATCGCCATAAGCTGCTCCATCGATAACGTGCCCATGCCTTATCCCCAGCCGACCACGACCGTGCCCGTAACCCAGGTCACGGCCACCGCCACCTGGACCACCCTGGGCGTCGTGCGCCATGTCACTGTCCAAGATTAACAAGGGCTTCACGCTCGTCGAGCTCATGGTTGCCATGACGATCGGGGCGCTGCTCGTTCTGGCAGCTATGGTGCTCTACATCCCGGTCTCGCGGTCCCTTGTGGACCAGGGCGTCGTCGGACAGCAGACCCTGAGCGAGGCGGTTAATTACGATTTTGACGTCATGAACATGGCCAACGCAGGCTATGGTATCCAGACACCGCAAACGAATACCGACGTCGTGCTGGTGTCGGGCTCGGGCCCGGGCGGCAACGCGACCGTCGCTATCCCTACCAATGGCACGGCCCAGGGCAATGGTATGTTCTGGGACTGGCTATCTCCTGTTACGGCCGGCACCGTTCGCTGCGCGGGTCTGCAGGTGGTCGCGGGGGCGAATGGAAACAGCGGCAA
Organism: Acidiferrobacter sp.; assembly: GCF_054609335.1. Taxonomy (NCBI): domain Bacteria; kingdom Pseudomonadati; phylum Pseudomonadota; class Gammaproteobacteria; order Acidiferrobacterales; family Acidiferrobacteraceae; genus Acidiferrobacter; species Acidiferrobacter sp. The sequence continues at coordinate 50,201 of NZ_JBTRWP010000011.1, forward strand.
CGATCGTCTGGTGTATTTTCTGGAGGCAGCCGGCGGCAGTTGCACGCCGGCTGCCATGAACACAAAGACCAACTGGGACATGGTGACGATCGTGCCGAGCGTGGCTGTGAGCAATATTGCCCCCGTCACGGTCAGCGCGCCCCAGGACTGCGATGTGCGTGGCGGCCAGTTCTCGTCGCCAGTCCAGCACCCGCTTGTGCGGCTGCAGCTGCCCGTCGCCACGACCCTGACTGGTGGCTTCTTCGCGCATGGCACCGACCTAGCACCGACCACCGTCTGTTTGCGCAACCTGCCGCCCTGAGGCACGAGGACAGCTCTATGCGAAACTCACCGAGAAAGCTGCGTGGCGTATCGACGCTGATCATGATCTTGGCGATAGGTGCGGCCCTGGCCGCTAGTCTCTATGGCGCCTACAGCCACATGACGGCGAGCGGCAAGAGCCAGGACACGGGCAGTGCGCGCACCGAGGCGCGCGCCCTCGCCCAGGATGCCACGGCGGCATCCGCCGAATACCTGAACAAGCTCTTTTGCGGATCGCCGTCGGCGGCCTGTCTAAACGGCAACGCGGGCGCGCTGAGTCCGACCGCGGTGCCGGCGGGTCTTGTGTTGCTCAATCAAACGAGCGGCACGAATACCATGACCGCGCGCGTCGTGAACAACACCTTTTCTACTGATGGCGACATCGAGGTGGACGCGATCGGGCGCACAGCCACGGGCTCCACTGAGATTCGCAGCTATTTGCATGCCGCGACCATTTACACGGTGCCGCCCCCCCTGCCGCCATTCGCGCTGCTCGTCAACGGGGATCAGAAGTTGTCCGACAGCACCACCATCAACACCGGTTCCGGATCGGTCGGGGTGCGGGGCAATCTGACCATAGGCGGTCACAACACGCTCACCGGATCCGCCCGTGCGACGGGGACCATCACCTTTCCCACAAACGGTAGCAGCACGCACTCGTGCCAGACCGCGAATTCCGTCTGCACGGCACATGTCGCGACCAGCGGCATCCCGGTGCCGACCATCAACGCCTATAACTTGACCGGTGAGGCCAACGCCATTCTGTCAGTCGATGCCCAGGGGCAGCCGCAAGTGACGTTCCAGAACAACGCCGCGCTTTACCCCGCGGGTACGACCTTGTTGAGCGCGCTCCCCAATACAGATGATTCGCTTTGCGTAAATGGCGGTGCGCGCTGCATCAAATACCCCTTCAATAACGGCTGGGAGCTCACGAGCACACCTAACCCAGGGGTCCTGTTCTTCTACGGCGACGTTGTCGTCGATGGCGGGGGGACCATCGGGACCGCCGCGACCCAGACGCCTGGTTATGCGAGCATCATCGCCACCGGTGATGTGCTGATCGGCGGCAATATGGATATCGTGAGCTACGGGCAGATGCCGAATGTGTGCAACCCGAACCCGCCTGGACCCCTTCCCACAAACGAGTGCCCAAGTGGCGTCAACAACACAGCGCCCGGCGAGGGGACGGGTCCGGTAGCGAACCTAGTTATCCTGAGCGGCGGGAGCGTGAATTACCCCTATTCCGGCACCGTCAATGCGACCCCAGGGCCCGGCGGCACCTTCAACGGCACGAACGGTGGCACCACCTCCTCGTGCACGCCATCGCCGACGCTCGCGCCACCTTTCCTCGGATGCTCGACGCAGAGCCAGCCGAGCTCGACGATCCTGCCCAGCGGCACGGCGACCGGCTATTTCTGCCCGAGCAGCGCGGGCCCGGTGGGTTCGGGTACGACCTGCTCAGCGGGCGGCACACCGACCGGCATCATAACGGGCGGTCTGGTGACCGTGCACGGCAACACCGATCTCACCGGCGTGGTGGCGGCCGGACAGTCCGTCATTATGCGCGGCACGGGTGTGATCACGGGCATGATAGATACCGTCAATACCAGCAATCTGGCGGGATCCCTGAACGGTTTGCAGGGCCATATCACCATCAATTATGCGCCGGGGGTGTCCAACACGACCAACTTCGGGGGCGGAGGCCAGACACCCATGGTCGGTTTCGTGCCACGGTGGGAGCGTTACGTTTACTGATGGCGGTGCCTTTCGGGTACAGTGGCTGGCGGACTTAAGGTTTGGCCCCGAACGTGTGCCCACGCCTCAGGACGGGCGTCTGCCCTTTGTCGTGCGCGCGCCATCGAGGCCCCAGGTATTCTATTACTTGCGAGGGACCCAGGAAGGCCGCAGCGGTTTTCGCCCCCGGCGTCCAAAGTGGGCGTCGCACCGCGTAATCGTGGCGCGCGCAACGGCCCCCGCGTCCGAGTGTTCGGCCCCCAACGGACGGGGCGCGGCCACCCGTTGTGGTTTGTGACCGGCGCTGCGTCGCGTGTCGCGAGATCCTCGCGCATCCAAATGGCGGGCGCCCCCGGGGGCGTTTCACGCCCCCGGGCCTCGTCGGCGAAGATCGCATCACGCTCATGCTATGATCCGTCTTTCGTGGGAGGCTTTTTTCGTGGAACACGAAGAGCGTTACGAGGTCATGGTGGTGGGCGGCGGTCACGCCGGGACCGAGGCTGCGCTCGCCTCGGCGCGCATGGGACGCAGGACCTTGCTGCTTACCCACAACATCGAGACCCTGGGGCAGATGTCCTGCAACCCGGCAATCGGTGGGATCGGCAAGGGGCACTTGGTGCGCGAGATCGACGCCTTGGGCGGGGCCATGGGCTATTGCGCGGACGTCGCCGCCATCCAATGCCGCACGCTGAATGCCCGCAAGGGCCCAGCGGTGCGGGCCACGCGCGTGCAGGCGGATCGGGCCCTCTACAAAGCCGCCATCCGCCACGTTCTGGAGCGCCAGCCGAACCTCCATATCTTTCAACAGGCCGTCGATGACCTTGTGGTTGAGGGTCGCGCGGTTGTGGGCGTCGTCACGCAGATGGGGCTCGTCATTCGCGCGCGCACCGTGGTGCTCACCACCGGGACCTTCCTCGCGGGCCTCATTCACGTAGGCCAGAGCCGATACGCCGGCGGCCGCGCCGGCGAGCCACCCGCCCGCGCGCTCGCCGAGCGCCTGCGCGCCCTCCCCTTCCAGGTGGGGCGCTTAAAGACCGGCACCCCGCCACGGATCGACGGTCGCACAATCGACTTCGCGGCGCTGGAGGCGCAGGCCGGCGACGAGCCGGCGCCGTATTTTTCCCAGGCGCAGCCCCCGCGACCCCGCCAAGTCGCCTGCCATATCACACAGACCACGGAGGAAACGCACGCCATCGTGCGCGCGGCCCTGGACCGGTCCCCGCTCTACACCGGGGTGATCGAGGGCACGGGCCCTCGCTATTGCCCTTCGCTCGAAGATAAGGTTGTGCGCTTCGCGGACCGGGGCTCGCACCAGATCTTTCTCGAGCCGGAGGGCCTGGAGACGTCGGAGGTCTATCCAAACGGGATCTCCACGAGCCTGCCGTTTGATGCCCAGTGGCGGCTGGTCCGCTCGATTCCGGGGCTTGAGAAGGCCGTGCTCACGCGCCCGGGTTACGCTATCGAATACGATTACTTCGATCCACGCGATCTGAGGCCTTCGCTCGAGACGCGGGCCCTGGACGGGCTTTTCTTTGCCGGCCAGATTAATGGCACGACCGGCTATGAGGAGGCCGCTGCGCAGGGCTTGCTCGCGGGCATCAACGCGGCACTCGTCTGTCGCGAGCAAGAGGTTTGGTGGCCACGGCGCGATGAGGCCTATCTCGGGGTACTGGTCGATGATCTCATTACCCAGGGCCTGACCGAACCCTATCGCATGTTCACCTCGCGGGCGGAGCATAGGCTTTTGTTGCGCGAAGACAACGCCGACGAGCGACTGGCGGGGGTCGCACACCGCCTTGGGCTCATAGACGAGGAGCGTTACCGCCGGATCATCGATCGCGAAGAGGCGGTGCGGCGTGAACAGGCGCGACTACGCGCCAGCTTCGTGCGCCCTGGCGACCCCAGCGTGAGCGCGGTACTCGGCCAGGACCTGGCGCGTGAGACCTCACTGCTCGATCTCCTCAAGCGACCTGGGGTAGGCTATAACGACATCATCGGGCTTGCACCCCCCGGGGGCGCGCTCGCCGACCCCGAGGCGCGGCGGCAGCTCGAGGTCTCGGTCAAGTACGAGGGTTATATCGCGCGCCAGGGTGACGAGATCGCGCGTCGCGCCCACCACGAGGGAATGGTCTTGCCGCAGGATCTGGATTATCAAGGGATACGGGGTCTATCGACCGAGGTCCGGCAACGCCTGGCTCGTCACAGGCCCGCCACGCTCGGGCAGGCCGCCCGTCTGCCGGGCGTGACACCGGCGGCGGTTTCGCTCTTGCTCGTCCATTTGAAGCGGTTGCGGGCCTGACATGAGTAGCGCCGAGCGGGCGATGGGGGAGGAGTGGAGGCAGGCGGGAGTGCGCCTCCGATCCGGCGTCCAGGCGCTTGGGATCGACCTGGATGCCGAGACCGAGGCGCGCCTGATGGCCTATCTCGAAACTCTGGCGCGCTGGAACCGGGTCTTCAATCTCACCGCGGTGCGCGACCCCGAGGAGATGGTGGCGCGCCATATCCTGGACAGCCTGGCCATTCTGCCGCATCTGCCGACAGGCCCCTTGCTGGATGTCGGGAGCGGCGCTGGGCTACCCGGCATTCCCGTCGCCTTGCTTCAGCCGACGCGCGCGGTGACCTTGCTCGATCGGTCTCATAAGCGCATCGACTTCCTGACCGAGGTCGTGGCGCGGCTCGCGCTTACCAATGTCACGCTGGCGGGTGAACGCGTTGAGGATCACGAGCCGCCCGTGCTGTATGCCGTCATCACCGCCCGTGCTTATGCGAGCCTGGGCGACATCGCCTTGGCGGCCGGCCGCCTGCTCGCGCAAGACGGGATCATCGCGGCCATGAAGGGCGCGCTCCCGACCGAGGAGCTCGCGGCGATCGCGCATCCTTATGCCGTGCGGGCCGTGCACGCCCTTCAGGTGCCGGGTCTGTCTGCCAAACGCCATCTCGTTGTTATGGCGCGCGCGCCATGACGCGCATCATCGCCATCGCCAACCAAAAGGGCGGGGTGGGCAAGACCACGACCAGCATCAACCTAGCCGCCGCGCTCGCCGAACAGGGGCGACGTGTCCTCTTGATCGATCTCGACCCGCAAGGCAACGCGACTATGGGTAGCGGCATGGCGGGCACCGAACAGGGCCTCTACGAGGTCTTGCTCGGGGACCAGGACGCGCAGAAGGCGGTGGGGCGCGCTGCATGCGGCTATGACCTGCTGGCGTCGCACGAGGATCTGTCGGGTGCCGAGATCGAGCTTGCCCAGGCCACGGGGCGCGAGCGGCGCCTGCAGAATGCGCTCACGCCCCTGCGCGGGAGCTATGACTACATCTATATCGACTGTCCGCCGGCCTTGAGCCTGCTCACGGTGAATGCTCTCGTTGCCGCCGATGCCGTGCTGATTCCCATGCAGTGCGAGTACTATGCCTTGGAGGGTCTGACCGCCTTGCTCGGCACGGTCCGCCGGGTGCGCGCCCAGCTGAATCCCAACCTCACGATAGAAGGGCTTTTGCGCACCATGTTCGATCCCCGTAATGGGCTTGCCATCGAGGTCTCGGAGCAACTGGCCCGCCACTTCGGGAGTCAGCTCTTTCAGACCATCATTCCGCGCAATGTCCGCCTGGCCGAGGCCCCGAGCCACGGTGTCCCGGTCATTCAGTATGATCGCACATCACGCGGGGCCCAGGCCTATCTGGCTTTGGCCGCCGAAATCTTGGCGCGTGAACCGCCACCTGTCGCAGGAGAAGCTGACGCATGAAGGAGAAACGTCCCCGGCTTGGGCGCGGGCTGGACGCGCTCTTTGGCGACACCCAGCGGTCCGACCCCCCGGGGACGCCGCCGCCGGACGCTATTCAGACCCTGCCGATCGAGCGCCTGCAGCGCGGACGCTATCAACCGCGCACGCATATGGAGCCCGAGGCCCTGAATGAGCTCGCCGAATCCATACGTGCCCAAGGCATCGTGCAGCCCATCCTGGTGCGGCGCGCGGGCGCGGGCTTCGAGATCATCGCCGGCGAGCGGCGTTGGCGTGCGGCCCAGATCGCGGGTCTGTCCGAGGTCCCGGTTATCGTGCGCGACATCCCCGATCGCGCCGCCATGGCCGTCGCCCTGATCGAAAACATCCAGCGCGAGGATCTGAACCCCCTCGAGGAGGCGGCGGGACTGAAGCGTCTTCAGGAGGAGTTCGAGCTCACGCACGACGAGATCGCCACCCATGTCGGTCGCTCGCGGGCGGCGGTCACCAATCTTCTTCGCCTGCTCGCGCTTGCCCCCGAGGTGCGGCGCATGCTCGAGGTGGGGCAGATCGAGATGGGCCATGGCCGCGCCTTGCTCGCCATCGCCGACCCCCAAGCCCAAACGGCCTTGGCCCGCGAAGTGGCGGCGGCAGGCTTAAGTGTGCGCGAGACGGAGCGGCGTGTGCAGCGATATGGTCGCCCCGAGCCGCCGAAACCGACGCCCGATCCGGATGTCGCGGCCCTGGAGCGACGCCTCACGGATACGCTCGGGGCGCGCGTCCGCATCCAGGCGCGTGGCGCGGGAGCGGGGCGTATCACCATCGACTATCATAGTATGGATGAGCTCGAAGGCCTGCTCGGCCGATTTTCGTGAGATTGGAGGTGCCCGTGAAACGATGGACCCCTGGCGTTGCCGCGCTTATTCTGTGTCTCCTATGCGGGCAAGTCGTGCACGCAGGCCTGCGGAGCCTGCGACGCGCGGCTCATAGCGGGATGCCCAATGCCGAACTCAAGCTCGGTGAGCTCTACCAGTACGGCGTGGGTCGGCCGGATCACCTGATCCATGCCCTGGCCTGGTATGAGCGCGCGGCGCCCAAGTCGGCGCGCGCGGCGGAGCTTGCGCGCCAGACCGCAGCGCTGCTGACCCCGCGTGAGCAGCAGCGCGCCGCCGCTTGGGCCAAGGGTCGTCTCGGCCCCCCGTGAGGTGTTCGCCCCGCCTCTCGCGATGGGGTTTTGGGTGCGGTTTCGTTTGACCCTAGCATAAGGAACACTTATACTGCGCGCCCGCGGGCGCCCCCTTACGGCGAACGGGACCGGGCCATCATGAGCTACGCAACACAGATCTTACGCAAAGGCCTGCGTCGCGTGCTCATAGCGCAGGCTTCTCTGACTTTGGCGGTCGCGGTCGGCGCCGCTCTTAGCGCCTCCCACCATGATGCCCTGAGGCCTGTGGTGGCGGCGCTTGCCGGAGGCGCAATCGCCATGTTGGGGGCCTTGGTGCTGGCCTATTCTGTGGGGCGCGCCGATGGGAAGCTGGGCGCGGCGCAGGCGCAGCTGTGGCTGTATGGCGGCGCGGTCGCGCGATTCGTGTTCGCAATCGTCTTTTTGGGTTTGGGGCTCGGGGTGTTCCATGTGGCCCCGCTGCCGTTTTTGGTGGCCTTTGGTTTGGGTCAGGTCGCGTTCCTGGCCCCAGGGATTTCGTCAGGATTATGAGTCACAATGCCGTAAGCTTCATGGAGGATCACTTAAAGAACCTGACCATCGGTCACGGGTTCTGGAGCCTTCATGTCGACACCGTCCTCATCGGCTGGGTCATGGCCGGCGCCATCGTTGTCACCGGCTGGGTCATAGGCCGGCGCTTGGAGGAGGGGGTTCCTCATGGTCTCCAGAACGTCCTCGAGGCGCTGCTGGAGTTCGTTGACGACCAGGTCCGGGGCATCTTTCCTGTCGAGGACCCCATGGTGGGGGCGCTGGCCTTCACGGTCTTCCTGTGGGTGCTGCTGATGAATGCCATGGATCTGTTGCCGGTCCTGCTTTTGCCGACGGCCGCGCATGCCATGGGCGTGTCTGATTTTCGTTCGACCCCGACCGCCGACCCGTATACGACGTTGGGTCTGGCCCTGAGCGTCTTTCTGCTCACGTTCTACTACCAGATCAAACACAAAGGTCTGTGGGGCTACCTGAAGGGCTTTCTGGTACATCCCTTCGGTCCGTACCTGTTCCCGGTCAATATCCTGATGACCACGGTGGACGAGATCGCCAAGCCCCTGAGCCTCGGTTTGCGACTCTTTGGGAACATGTTCGCGGGCGAGCTCGTGTTTCTGCTTATCGCGCTCTTGCCTTGGTGGGTGGCCTGGGCGCCGGGCGTCCTGTGGTCGATTTTTCATCTGCTTATCATCACGCTCCAGGCGTTTATCTTCATGGTCCTCACCATCATGTACTTGGCGATGGCGGCCACTAAAGAAGGCGATGCGCACTGACCTTGGTTTCTTTTATCTTTTCATTTGAGGAGTCGCTTTATGGTTGATCCGCAGCTTGCGTCGGTTATCGGTATGGTCTTTTCCTACACGGCCGTCGCCGTCGGCATCATCTTCGCGGGTGCGGCCTTGGGCTCGGCACTCGGCTGGGGCCTCATTTGCTCCAAGTACATCGAGGGCATAGCGCGTCAGCCCGAGATGCTGCCGACCCTGCGCGTGCAGATGTTCGTCACCGCGGGCCTCATGGAGTCGTTTCCGTTCATCGCCGCTGCGTTCGCCATGTACTTCACCTTCGTGAATCCCTTCGAAGGGGCGGCTGTGGAAGCGATCAAGCATCTTGCCCATTAAGGCACGATAGGGACCCACCCACACCATGCCCATATCCGTGACCCTCATCGTCCAGATGGTCACCTTCGCGGTGCTCATCGTTTTCGTCAAGCGCTACCTCTGGGGGCCGCTTACGGCCATCATGGAACGTCGCCAGAAGCGCATCGCCGATGGCCTTGCCGCGGCTGACCAGGGCCGCAAGGCGCTCGACGAGGCGCAGCGCCAGCAGGAAGAGGTCCTGGTGCTAGCGCGCGAGCGCGCCGCCGAGATCCTCGACCAGGCTGAGCGACGGTCCCGCGAGATCATCGACGAGGCCCGCGAACGTGCCCGCGCCGAGGCCGACCATGCCATGGCGCTCGTGCGCGCCGAGGCGGAATCCGAGATGAACCGCGCCCGCGAGCAATTGCGGGGCGATGTCGCGCGCCTGGCCTTGGCCGGCGCTGAGCGTATCGTGGAGCGCGAGATTGATGCGCGGCTGCACGAGCGCCTCCTCGACGAAGTGGCGGCGCAACTGTGACCACAGACCACATGGCGGCCGTGGCGCGACCCTACGCGCGCGCGCTCATGGCCGTGCCCGGCATCGACCGCAACGCGGTTCTTGTAAGTCTTGAGGCGGCCGCAGCGGCACTCGCCGATCCTGCGGTCGCGGCCTTGGCCGACAACCCGCAAGTGCTCCGCTCGCAGCTGGCCGCGGCCCTGGCTCCCGATCAGGCGGTTCTGGGGCCTGTGGTGCGCACCATCGGTCTGCTGCTTGAGAACGGCAGGCTCGACGCGTTGCCGAGCCTAGCCGCTGTCTACGCCGTCTTGAAGGACGATGCGGAGAACCGCACGCATGCAACCGTCACCACAGCCCAGCCGCTCACCGACATCCAACGCGAGGGCCTGCGCCAGGCCCTGGCCCGACGTACGGGACGCTTGGTGGAGCTAGTCGTGGAGACTGACAAGCGGCTTTTGGCGGGCGTTATCGTTCAGCATGGCGACATGGTTCTCGATGTGTCGGTCCGCGGCCGCCTCGCGGCCCTCGCCCAAGCGTTAAGCCCTTTTTAGAGGAATTCCTATGGCTTTGAAACCCAGCGAGATCTCGGAGCTCATCAAGCAGAGAATCGAGACGCTCTCCCCTCCGACCCCCGCCCTGACCGGTACCATCGTGAGCTTGAGCGATGGTATCGCGCGCATCTATGGGCTGGCTGATGCCATGCAGGGCGAGATGCTCGAGTTCCCCGGAGCCACCTACGGGCTTGCCTTCAATCTGGAGCGTGACTCCGTGGGCGCCGTCATCCTGGGCGATTACGGCCACTTGAGCGAGGGTGATGTCGTCAAAGGCACGGGCCGCATCCTCGAAGTCCCCGTGGGCCCGGAACTCTTAGGCCGCGTGGTCGATGCGCTCGGCAAGCCCATCGATGGCCGCGGTGAGATCGCGACTAAGGCCACATCGCCCGTCGAGAAGGTCGCGCCCGGGGTGGTCGCCCGCCGTTCGGTCACCCAGTCCTTGCAGACCGGGATCAAGGTCATCGATGCGATGGTGCCGATCGGGCGCGGACAGCGCGAGCTCATCATAGGCGACCGCCAGACCGGCAAGACCGCGCTTGCCATCGACGCCATCCTCGCGCAGCGTGGCACGGGTGTCATGTGCATCTACGTGACCATCGGCCAGAAAGCCTCGAGTGTTGCAGCTGTCGTCCATCGCCTGACCGAGATGGGCGCCATGGACCACACTATTGTGGTCGCAGCCACCGCCGCCGACTCGGCGGCCATGCAGTATCTCGCGCCGTACGCCGGCTGCTCCATGGGCGAATATTTTCGCGATCGCGGACAAGACGCGCTCATCGTTTATGACGATCTCACCAAGCAGGCGTGGGCGCATCGCCAGATATCGCTGTTGTTGCGCCGGCCGCCGGGACGCGAGGCCTATCCGGGCGACGTGTTCTATCTCCATTCACGCCTGCTGGAGCGCGCCTCGCGCGTCAACGAGGAGTACGTGGAGCACCAATCCGGCGTGAAGGGGCGCACGGGATCGCTCACGGCGCTGCCGATCATAGAGACCCAGGCAGGTGACGTCTCGGCCTTCGTTCCGACCAATGTGATCTCGATCACCGACGGTCAGATTTTCCTCGAGACCGACCTCTTCAATGCGGGCATCCGCCCCGCCATCAACGCCGGACTCTCCGTGTCCCGCGTGGGTGGCGCAGCGCAGACCAAGGTCATGAGGAAGCTGGGCGGCGGCGTGCGTCTGGCGCTTGCCCAGTACCGGGAGTTGGCCGCGTTCTCGCAGTTCGCGTCCGATCTCGATGCCGCGACGCGCAAGCAGCTCGATCGCGGGCGCCGGGTCACCGAGCTCATGAAGCAGGGCCAGTATCAGCCCTTGTCGGTTGCCGACATGGCCTTGTCGCTGCTCGCCGCCAACACCGGAGCGCTCGACGACCTGCCGCTGGAGAAGGTCATACCGTTCGATTCGGCGCTCAGGTCCGCAGCCCATGCCGAGCACGGCGATGCCTTGAAGAGCATCAACGAGACCGGTGATTACAACGAGGACGTCATCGCGCGCCTTACGCGCTTCATAGAGACGTTCAAGGCCCAAGGGGCTTACTGATGGCGCGCGGAAAGGAGATCAGGCGCCAGATCCGAAGCGTGCAGAGCACGCAGAAGATCACCCGCGCTATGCAGATGGTCGCGGCCGCCAAGATGCGCAAGGCCCAGGACCGCATGAGCGCGGCGCGCCCTTATGCTGAAAGCCTCGTCACCGTCATGCGCCATATCCGGGCGGCCCACCCTGAGTACCGTCATCCCTTGCTCGCGGTGCGGCCGGTGCGTCGCGCGGCGGTCTTGGTCGTGACCTCTGACCGGGGATTGGCCGGCGCCCTCAATGTGAACGTATTTCGCGTTGCCGTGGGTCTTTTGAAGGAGTGGGAGGAGGCTGGTATCCAAGGAGAGGTGGCGGTCTTAGGCGCCAAGGGCGCGACCTATTTCCGCAAGCTCAAGGCCCCCATGGTCGCGCAAATGGCGCCGCTCGGCGACCGGCCGAGCTCCCAATCCATCACGGGCGTGGTCAAGGTTTTGGCCGACGCTTATCGCGACGAACGGCTCGACCGCGTGGTGCTTGTCTACAGTCGTTTTCGCAATGCGCTGGCGCAGGTCGCCACGGCGGAAGACCTGTTGCCACTGCCGGAGCCCGACTCTGGCGTCGATGGGCACCGCTGGGACTACCTCTACGAACCGGAGGCGCAGGATGTCCTGTCCGAGCTCCTCACGCGTTATTTGGAGACAAGGGCCTACGGGGTCGTATTGGAGAATCTGGCGAGCGAGCAGGCCGCCCGCATGGTGGCGATGCGCGCGGCTACGGAAAACGCCGGACGCTTGATCGGCGATCTGAAATTGGCATACAACAAGGCGCGCCAGGCGGCGATCACGCAAGAGATAGCGGAGATCGTAAGCGGCGCGTCGGCGGTCTAGGGGGTAGGATGTCAGCCGGAAAGATTGTGCAGGTGATAGGGGCGGTGGTCGACGTGGAATTCGAGCGCGGCGCCGTGCCCAAGATTTACGACGCACTCACGGTGGACGATCGCGATCTCGTCCTCGAAGTGCAGCAGCAGCTCGGCGACGGCGTGGTTCGCACCATTGCCATGGGCGCGAGCGAGGGCCTGAAGCGCGGCCTTGTGTGCACCAATACGGGCAAGCCGATCAGCGTGCCGGTTGGCGCAGGCACCCTCGGCCGCATCATGGATGTCCTGGGCCGCCCCATCGACGAGCTCGGACCGGTCGCGACCGAGGTCACGCACAGCATCCACCGCGCTCCGCCGCGCTTCGACGAGCTCGCATCGAGCACCGAGCTTCTCGAGACCGGCATCAAGGTGATCGACCTCATATGCCCGTTCGCGAAGGGTGGTAAAGTCGGGTTGTTCGGGGGCGCGGGTGTGGGCAAGACCGTGAACATGATGGAGCTCATTCGCAACATCGCGGTCGAACATAGCGGTTATTCGGTATTCGCCGGCGTTGGCGAGCGCACCCGCGAGGGTAACGACTTCTATCACGAAATGAAGGAAGGCGGCGTTCTCGACAAGGTGGCGCTCGTCTACGGTCAGATGAACGAGCCGCCCGGCAACCGTCTGCGCGTGGGCCTCACGGGGCTCACGATGGCCGAATATTTTCGCGACGAAGGGCGCGACGTGTTGCTCTTCATCGACAACATCTATCGCTACACCTTGGCCGGTACCGAGGTCTCGGCCTTGCTCGGACGCATGCCTTCGGCTGTGGGTTATCAGCCTACGCTCGCCGAGGAAATGGGTGTTCTTCAGGAGCGCATCACCTCCACCAAGACCGGCTCGATCACGTCTGTCCAGGCGGTGTATGTCCCGGCTGACGACCTGACCGACCCTTCGCCCGCCACCACCTTCGCGCATCTCGATGCGACCGTGGTTCTGTCGCGACAGGTGGCGGAGCTGGGTATCTATCCGGCAGTCGATCCGCTCGACTCCACGAGCCGCCAGCTCGATCCTCAGGTCATAGGCGCGGAGCACTACGATACCGCCCGCAAGGTGCAGTCCGTCCTCCAGCGCTATAAGGAGCTTCAGGACATCATCGCCATTCTCGGAATGGACGAACTGTCTGCCGAGGATAAGCTGACCGTTACCCGGGCCCGTAAGATCCAGCGCTTCCTGTCCCAGCCGTTCTTCGTGGCCGAGGTCTTCACCGGTGCGCCCGGTACCTATGTCTCGCTCAAGGAGACCATCCGCGGTTTCAAGGGCATCGTTGAGGGCGAGTACGACGAATTGCCGGAGCAAGCCTTCTATATGGTGGGTACCATAGACGAAGTCATCGCTAAGGCCCGACGGCTTTAAGGCGCCATGGATCGCTTTCGGGTCGACATCGTAAACGCCGAAAAGGAGCTCTTCTCCGGTGAGGCTACGCGCGTCATCGCGCCCTTGCGAGAGGGGGAGGCGGGCTTCCTGCCCGGCCACTCACCGTTGCTTGCCATTCTTAAGGCAGGTGGTGTGCGCCTGCAGGACGCAAGCGGCGCGGAGCAGACCTTCTATGTGAGCGGCGGCTTCGTCGAGGTCCAGCCGAATCATGTGACGGTGCTTGCGGACGCCGGCGAGCGCGCCGCCGACATCGACGAGGCGCTCGCCGCCCAGGCCGTGGAAGACGCGGCTCGGCATGCCGAGGAGCAGGCCGGCCGGGCCGATTATGCCCATGCCCAGGCGGAACTTGCGCAAGCCACCGCGCGGCTGCATGTGGTGCGGCGTTATCGGGCGCGGGGGCATGGCTCGAGCCGGGTCTAGGGCCGGCCTTAAGGAGACGCTTCATGGTGACCAAAGACAAGATCGTATCCGTGACCTACACCTTGCGCGATGGTCAGGGTGAGATCTACGAGCACACCGATGTCCCCGTCTCTTATCTTCATGGCTCGGGCGAATCCTTGTTTGCCAAGATCGAGAGCGCCCTTGAAGGACGGCGTGTCGGCGATACGGTCGAGGTCGAGCTGTCTCCCGCCGAGGGCTTCGGCGATCACGATCCGGCGCTCACTTTCACCGATGATATCGCCAATGTCCCGCCGGAGTTTCATCGCCTAGGCGCCGAGGTCGAGGCCGAGAACGAGCAGGGCGAAAGCATCCGTTTCGTGGTCACGGCGATTGCCGACGGCAAGCTCACAGTCGACGCCAATCACCCGCTTGCCGGCCAGACCGTGCGCTTCGTTGTCACTATCCAGGAAATACGCGACGCTACCCCCGAGGAGCGGGGCGCCGGACGACCGGCGCAGGCCCTACACTGACGCTTCCGCCTTTCGGGCATTGCCTTTCCCTCATGAGACCGCTCTAATACCGGCTTATGCAGGGCGTGTTTCCTTCACTCGAGATTATCGTTTTGGCCGCGGGCCAAGGACGCCGCATGGCGTCCACCCTCCCCAAGGTGCTCCATACCTTGGCGGGGCGACCCTTACTGGCCCATGTTCTGGACACGGCCGCGACGCTCGCCCCCCGCGCCATCCACGTGGTTTATGGTCACGGCGGCGACCGGGTCCGCGAGGCCTTCCCGAACACCGAAGTCGACTGGGTCTTGCAGCCCAGTCAAAAGGGTACGGGGGATGCCGTGCGCTGCGCGCTGCCTCACATGGACGACCAAAGTCTAGCGCTCGTCCTTTTGGGCGATGTGCCGCTCTTAAAGCCTGACACACTCAAGGCCTTATGTGAGCAGGCAACCCATGGCGCGGCCCTGCTCACCTTCGAGGCCTCGCACGATAACCAGTACGGCCGCATCGTCCGCGATGCCCAGGGTCGGGTCGTGCGCATCGTCGAGTGGCGCGACGCAACACCCGAAGAACGCCTCATCCGAGAGGTCAATAGCGGCGTACTGGCGGCCCCCGTCGCACGCTTGCGCCACTGGATCCCGAGACTCACCTCCGCCAACGCCCAAGGCGAGCTTTATCTCACCGATGTCATAGCGCTCGCGGCGGCCGACGGCGTTTCGGTCGCCACCGCGTCGCCCGCGTACGCAGCCGAGGTTGAGGGCGTGAATAGCCGTGTCGATCTCGCGTTTCTGGAGCGGGCCTACCAGGACGAGCGCGCCCAGGCTTTGATGGTGTCTGGCGCCCAGCTCATGGACCCGCGCAGGATCGATGTCCGCGGGACCCTCGCGACCGGGCGCGATGTGTTGATCGACGTGAACTGTGTCTTCGAAGGCCGCGTGGAGATCGGTGACAACGTGCGCATAGGCCCGCACTGCGTCATACGTGACACCCATATCGCCTCCGGCGCCCGGATCGAGGCCCATTCCGTCATCGACGGCGCTGAGGTGGGCGCGGGCTGCGTGGTCGGCCCCTTCGCCCGTCTGCGGCCGGGTACGGTCCTGGGCGCCTCCGCGCGCGTGGGGAATTTCGTCGAGGTCAAGGCCTCGAAGGTCGGGGCCAACAGCAAGATCAACCATTTAAGCTACGTAGGCGACGCCTCGATCGGCGCCGGCGTCAATATTGGGGCCGGGGTCATTACCTGTAACTACGATGGGGCGCGCAAGCATCGGACGGTCATAGGCGATGGCGCCTTCATAGGGTCCGACACGCAGCTTGTGGCACCGGTCCAGGTGGGGGCAGGCGCCACCGTGGGCGCGGGCACCACCCTCACGAAAGATGCGCCCGCCGGCGAACTGACCATAAGCCGTGTTGCCCAAAAAACGGTCAACGGCTGGCGGCGCCCCGAGAAGTAGGCGCCCCCGCCATCAAGGAGTAGTTTATGTGCGGAATCGTAGGCGCGGTCGCCCAACGGAATGTCGTTCCCATCCTCATAGAAGGCCTGAAGCGCCTCGAGTACCGAGGCTATGACTCGGCGGGTGTGGCTGTCATCGACCGTGAACATTGCCTTACCCGCATGCGTTCGGTGGGCAAAGTCCGTGAATTGGAAAGCCGCCTCAATGCCCAGATGGAGGGCACAACCGGCATCGCCCACACGCGCTGGGCTACGCACGGCCGTCCGGCAACGGAGAACGCTCACCCGCATATCTGCCGCAACACCGTGGCGCTCGTCCATAACGGCATCATCGAGAATCACGAGACTTTGCGCCGGGCACAGATGCAGCTCGGCTACGAGTTCACCTCCGAGACCGACACCGAGGTAATCGTCCACGAGATCTACCGCAGGTTCGAGGAGACCGGGGATCTGCTCGCGGCCGTGCGTGCGTCGCTTCCTTCCTTGCGCGGGGCCTATGCCCTGGGCGTCATCACCAACCGCGAGCCCGATCGCCTGGTCGCCGCCCGCCGGGGTAGCCCGCTTGTGATCGGCGTAGGCATAGGCGAGCACTTCATCGCCTCTGACGTCGCCGCCTTGTTACCCGTGACCCAGCGCTTCATCTTTCTTGAGGAGGGTGATGTCGCTGACATCACGCGCGATGCGGTCGTCATCTACGACGCCCAAGGCGTGCGCGTCGAGCGGCCCGTCAAGCAAAGCGAGCTCTCGGCCGATGCCGTAGGCCGCGGCGAATACCGGCACTACATGCTAAAGGAGATCCACGAGCAGCCCCGTGCGATCGCAGACACCCTGGAGAACCGAGTAGGCGTCCAACGTGTCTACGCAGAGGCCTTCGGGCATGCGGCCGCCGGCCTTCTGGCTGATATCGAGGCAGTCCAGATCGTCGCCTGCGGCA
Organism: Acidiferrobacter sp.; assembly: GCF_054609335.1. Taxonomy (NCBI): domain Bacteria; kingdom Pseudomonadati; phylum Pseudomonadota; class Gammaproteobacteria; order Acidiferrobacterales; family Acidiferrobacteraceae; genus Acidiferrobacter; species Acidiferrobacter sp. Next base: position 66,885 of record NZ_JBTRWP010000011.1, read on the forward strand.
CGAGCTATCACGCGGGTCTCGTGGGGCGCTATTGGCTCGAAGGCCTCGCAAGCCTGCCCTGCGCGGTCGAAGTGGCGAGCGAATTTCGTTACCGCAAACCGCGTGTGGCCCCGAAGACCCTGTTTGTGACGCTCTCGCAGTCGGGTGAGACCGCCGACACCCTGGCGGCGCTTGCCTATGCACGCGAGCTCGGCTTTGCCCACACCCTCACCATTTGCAATGCCCCGGAAAGCTCGCTCGTGCGCGGGTCGGAGCTCGTGCTCATGACCCAAGCGGGCCCCGAGATTGGGGTCGCCTCGACCAAGGCCTTCACTACCCAGCTGGTCGCCCTGCTTCTCTTGGTTGTCGTCCTGGGGCGCCGCCGGGGCCTGGACGCCGAGGGTGAGGCGCGCGTCGTGAGCCTTTTGCGTAGCCTGCCCAGCCAGATCGAGCAGGTCCTGACTCTCGACGCCGCCGTGCAGGCCTGGGTCCCCTTCTTCGCCAATAAGCAGCACGCGCTCTTTCTCGGCCGTGGCACTCAGTACCCGGTCGCCATGGAAGGGGCCCTGAAGCTGAAGGAGATCTCCTACATTCATGCCGAGGCCTACCCGGCCGGCGAACTGAAGCACGGGCCGCTTGCGCTCGTGGATTCGGACATGCCGGTGGTGGCGGTGGCCCCGAACAACGAACTCCTGGAGAAGCTGCAATCGAACCTTCAGGAGGTGCGGGCGCGCGGCGGTGAGTTATTCGTGTTTGCCGATGCCCAAAACAGCATTCGCGAAGATGCCCACACCCACGTCATCACCGTGCCGCCCACTGACGACTTGCTGGCCCCGATCGTGTACACGGTACTCTTGCAGCTGCTCGCCTACCATGTGGCGGTCTCCAAGGGCGCGGACATCGACCAACCCCGCAATCTCGCGAAATCGGTGACGGTCGAATAAAGGTGGCGGCTCTTCAGCGGAATTAGTGGGTGTAATTTAGCCCATGTTTAACATGCTGTAAAAAAGATATTGCCCATTCAATCGGTTACGATTTCAGCCAGAGAGCAGGTGGCGCAGCCACCGCATTCATGCGGTATCAGACGATCAGGGTTTTGGTCTCCCCT